>PLTF01000108.1:6211-17295 GCA_003164335.1 Fibrobacterota bacterium | reverse complement strand
AACCATTTTTTAATGGTTCCCCCACCAAAAGCCTTTAGGATGGTTTCCCTACCTGCAAAGAGGCTGAATTGAAGCTCCCCGAAGCAGAGCTTCGGGGAGCTTCAATTGCCGACTTCTAAATTTCCTGCTCATTGTCCCTCTTTTTGCCGGGAATACATAGACCGATAGCGTAGTCACGGCGCAGGCAACGCCCCAGTGGAAGATGGACCCTGACTGCAATGCCACCTTCTTCAGCCCTACTGCATCCACCTTGCCTCAGGGAAGCGGCTACTTCGCAGATTTAGCAGCAATCAGGCCGATGGAAGCTTCAGGCACCGGATTATTGTTTTGCCGCTGATGAGCGTGGGGTATTGATTGTAGATGGACATGTGGGAATAGATAATGCTTTTGAGATCGTATAACTATTACTTACCCGGCTGCCTATATTCATTAATCTTTTTAAAAAGTATATTTTTAAATTCAGGCGAATTGTTGAGCCCCTTTAAGAAATATCCGTCGTTCGTGCTGTCATTGAGGCTTTTATATTCATAGTCGGTGAGCTGCCATTGCACGGCTATTTCCAAACAAGACAAAGCCTGCCGCTTATTTTTCTCCTTGGCCCAATAATAGTCGCACAAAGTATAAGCCGAAATGTCTCCCTGGTTGGCCAGGAGACCGAATTTTTCGAGCGCAACAGGATAATTATTTTTATCGTAAGCGTTGATGGCTTCCTGCAGGGTCCAACTGTCGCAGAAGCAAAGTATTGGATATAGTAAAGAATACTGGATGGCACACCTGATGTTAATCCCGGACTGCTCTCTTTTACTATTCATATGTTTTCTCTTTATTCTTTGCTTCCGAATTTCCGTTCCCCATTCCTGAAATGCTCCCGCACCCTCTTCGCCTCCGGCGACAATGCCTTTTCGGAAAAAGGAAGATATCTTCCAGCCACTTGAGCTTTTCCCCGGCAGGCAGGCGCTTGTATTCCGCGATTTTCTCCCGCTCGACCTTGTAGCGGAAGCCTTTATTTTTCCGGGGTTCCATCGATCTCCCCGGTTTCCTGCAGCATTTCGATGTCGTTTTTCTCGGTTTTGTTCATCGCTCTGTCCAGATTTTTCCAATTAATAAACCTGCAAATGTCAATCTCAGGCTCCGCCTCGCCATCATAAACGACCAGCCCGTTGTGCACTTCCTGAGGATACAACGCTTTGAAAAGCCGCAATCCCTTGAAGAAGTCGATGGTGGAAGTCTGGGACGCTTTGATTTCGATTGGTAAAAGCGTGCTTCCGTTCTCGGCGATCACATCAATTTCGTTTCCGGCCCGGTCCCGGTAAAAAAACAGGTTGGACCGCATTGCCCTGTTCAGGCGCCGCTTGAGCAATTCCATTACCATACAGTTTTCAAAAATTGCTCCCCTGAGGGGATGAGAAGCCAGGTGGGCCTCCGTTTCTATGCCAAGCAGAAAGCAGAGCAATCCAGTGTCATAAAAGTAGATCTTGGGGGTTTTAATCAACCGCTTGCCGATAGTGCGAAAAAACGGCGGTAATTCGAAAACAATATAGCTTGCCTCAAGAAGCGTTACCCATTTCCTGACCGTCGGTTGCGTTACTCCGCAATCGTTGGCAATGCCCTGGTTGTTCAATAGGTTGCCTGCCCGGGCTGCAAGAAGCCGGACAAACTTTTCAAAGAGCGTCAGGTTTTCGATTAACGTCAATTGGCGCAGATCGCGTTCGAGATAGGTTTCAAAGTAGTTTGCATAAAAATGGTGCGGCTGAATGGAATGCGCATGAAGACCGGGGTAGAACCCCTTGAACATCATCGCCGTACAGGTTTCGGCTGGTGAAAAGGTTAACAGCTCCTCAATGGACAGCGGAAGAAGCTTTATCATAGCGGTACGCCCGGCCAGGGACTGCGTTATGCTCTGCGAGATTTCCAATTGCTGGCTACCGGTTAGAACGAAAAGGCCATTTCGTTTTTTTTCATCGACAATCCCCTGTAAATATGAAGGCAACTCCGGCACGCGCTGGACTTCATCCAGTATCGCCCCATCCGGATAGTTGTTCAGGAATCCCCTGGGATCGTTGATTGCAAAGCTGCGCAGGTTTGGAAATTCCAGATTAACATAAGGCTTGTCCGGAAAGATATTCCGCGCCAGGGTAGTTTTCCCGGATTGCCGCGGTCCGGTGATGGTAATGATAGGGTATTGATTAAACAATTCAATACAGGTATTTGTTATCGTTCTCTTTATCATGTCTTCAATATAATATTGTGCTAAATCAAGGTCAAACTTTGATTTAGCACAATATTCCACCTGAGCTGTAACGCATATTTTGGATCAGCAGGCTCAACGCTCAATCTTTCCGCTCGCCTGTTTCATCGCTATGAGATCATCGATCCAAACGAGTGGAATTCAATCTCTGCGGCTTCAGCCGGAGGCGGTTCCACGCTCGGTTTCTCCCTGAGCCGTTACCGGATTTCCTTATATTGATTTCATAACACCATAATAATATAATGGATATCATGCACAATCCGGATGCAGGGCCCACCTCCTCCCGATTCGGCGGTTACTATGGTTCCACTCGGCAAACGAATCCCCATCGAAGAACTTCGCGGAGGGATGTTCGTTGCCGGCGTCTATGATCAGACCGACGCCATAATCTACTCTGCAAGCACGCTCATCAGTGACGAGCGGCAGATCGATTCGCTGAAGCGCAGCGGCGCGGTTTCCGTTGTCATCATTCCCGACGAGGCCTCGCTCGAAGAATCCGGGCAGGCTGTACCGCATCCCGGGCCATCAGAGGAATCGGCGCCGGGCGAAAGCATTATTGCCTATGCGCAGTACCGGCAGGAGCTCCGGGAAGGCGGAGAGAAAATCCGGCATGCGCAAACGACGGTCCGGGATGCCATGGAAGCGATAAAAATGGGGAGAATTTTCCTGTCGAGAAACATTCTCACCGCAACCGAGGAGCTTGTGGAGGAGGTTATCGCCGACCCGGACCTCTATTTCGGACTGTCCCAGGTCAAATCGCTCAGCGAACATGCCTGGTCGCACTCGGTGAACGTTGCGGTGCTGTCGGCGGCATTCGCCCACTCCCTCAGCTATTCGCCTGAGAAAACGCGGGATATCGCAATCGGTGGGATGCTCCACGATATCGGCATGATGAATCTGCCGCAGGACCTCTGGCTGAGGAGAGGGAACTTCACCCAGGCGGAGGTTGCCGCGTACCAGACCCACCCGTCGGCAGGGATCGGCATCATCGATGGAAGCCGCCAGAAGATACCCGCCCTTGCGAGAACTATTATCCTGCAGCATCACGAGCGCTGGAATGGGGGAGGGTTCCCCGGGAGGCTTTCCGGAATTGACGTCAATGAGACAGCCACCATCTGCACCCTGGCCGATACCTACGATCTGCTGACCACGAAGACCCCGTATCATCGGGCCAACCTGCCCCAGGAGGCTATGGCCACGATCTTCCGACAGGTGGACGAGGGTTTTCCCCGAATGCTGGTTGAACAGTTCACCCGGCTGCTCGGCATCTACCCTGTCGGTTCTTTCGTCAGGCTGATGAGCGGCGAAATGGGCATGGTGATCCGGATCAACCGCAGCCATTTGCTTTCTCCGGCAGTACTCATGCTGTTTGACAGGCAGGGCGTCCGCCTAGCGAAGCCGCATGTCCGGGACCTCTCGACCGAGGAATCGGTGCAAGCCGGCCAGCCGCTCTACAAAATTGACAAATCGCTCGATCCGTCCGTATTTCAGATAAATCCCTCCTCGATTTTCGGGATCGCTGCCGGGTGATCCCGCTTGCCATCCATTTGAGCCGCTTTTATTTTTCGGATACCGGAAGCCATCCTCGCCGGAAAGGAGCCGTTGCATCGCTATGAAGAGGTCGGTTTGTTATGCGCGTGAGAAGGTGGAGGGAGTGCTGCTTGGCACGTTTCTCGGAGATGCCTTCGGTTCCTTATTCGACGGCTGGGAGTTTGAAGTCATCCCGACCCTCGACGCCGCTTATATCGCCCGTCACCCCCCGAAAATCTACACTGACGATACCCAGATGACCATCTCCGTCTTCGAAGAAATGCTGGAAAACGGTCGAATCGACCAGAGATCGCTCATGCAACGTTTTATGCGCCGGTTCTCCATGAGCAGGGGGTATGGAGGCGGGATGCTGGACGTTATGGAACAGTGGAAATACGGAACCGACATCGAAACCGCTTCGCGCTCCCTCTATGGCGGCCTTGGCAGCTTCGGCGACGGCGCCGCTATGCGGGTCGCCCCGATTGCGCTCTACTATGGGCTCGATGAAATCGAGCTCTTAATGGAGCAGGTGCGGCGCTGTGCCCTCATTACCCATGCCCATCCCTGCGGGATTTCAGGCGCCGTCATGCAGGCCGGCAGCGTGCTCCTGGCACTCAACGACATTCCCACCGGGGAGTGGATCAACCGTCTCTTGTTGCTGCAGCTTGAGGGGGCCTTCACCCTCCAGCTGGAAACGCTCCGGACCTGCCTTGGACGCGGCTGTTCGCTTCACCAGAGCGCAATGACTATCGGGAACGGCGCCCAGGCTCCGGAAGCGGTTTGCGCAGCGGTATTCGCGGTCATGCGCAACCCCGGTTCTTTTGCCGAAGCGCTGCTGTGGGCGGTTGGCATGGGCGGGGATACCGATACCATCGGCGCCATGGCCGGCGCGATAGCGGGAGCGCGGTTCGGCAGGGGCGGCATTCCGGAGGAGTGGCTTGAACAGCTTGAGAACGGTGAAGAGGGGAAAGATTTCGTTATCGCCCTTGCAAACCGCTCGATGGCGGCTCGCGATTGATCTCAGTACGTACAATCAAGGGCTTCTGCCTGCCGATGATCGTTGCCGATCTCCTTCCGGAAACCGCCTGATTTCCCGCCGGGGAAGGCGAACCGGGAAGGTCTTGACTTTTCCGCTGAAATCAAGCATTTTATAGAATCATCACCGTCTTACCATAGAGGAAAGGATTGTCATGCCAAGAATTACTAAGCGGGAGTTGATCGAGTTGCAGAAAAAGCTTGGAACCGACGGCGCTATTGCGAAGAAATTTAAAATTACCCGCCAGGCCGTTCACCAGATGCGACAGCACTATGGCATTCCCTCGCGATTCGTAAAAAACCCGGAACGAAATGCGAAAATTGTTGCTTTGCACGATAAGGGTATTGCAACCGCTGAAATCGCCGGAAAGTTCGGCTTGTCCTACATCAGCATCTACCAGATTATTAAGAAGGCCAAGGTAAAACCGGCGAAGCGCGCAAAGCCATCTTCGATCAGGAAGGCCTGACCGTAACTCTTCATAACCGGGGCCGCATGTTCCAGGGCCCCGGATCGGTTCGCCTCCCCAGGGAAGACCACAATACTCCCGCCCTCAGTCTTGCAGTTCCCAATCGAAAAAAAATAGCTTGCATACTGTTCTTGCGTACATTATATTGATTTGAACATGTAATGATTCCGCGGTCCCCGGTCCTTGCCGGTTCGCGGCGTTGCGGCACCCGGAGATGCCTCACATTCCCCAGCAAAGGATCAGCCATGATGCTACCCGTGCATTTGACATCTGAGCAGAATCGGGTGTACACCTTTATTCTCGAACATCGCAGCGAGACCGGCTTTCCCCCCACAGTCCGTGAAATCGCCGAAGGCCTCGGCTACCGGAGCGCCAACAATGTCCGCCAGCATCTCCGGCTCATCGAAAAAAAAGGCTACCTGAAAATCGTATCCGGCAAGGCACGCGGGATCGATGTCAAGGCGCCCTTTTCGCCTGCCGGAGCCGACAACGGCTTCGAGGTTCCGCTCATTGGTCGCGTTGCTGCCGGGCTGCCGATTACGGCTGAGGAAAACTGCGAAGGCACGGTCACGCTCGACCGTACCCTGTTCAAGGGAGATGGTCTATTCACCCTGCGGGTGAAAGGACAGAGCATGAAGGACATGGGGGTCTTTGACGGTGATATCGCCGTTGTCCGGCAACATCCCAGCGCAACCAATGGGGAAGTGGTTGTCGCCATTATAGAAGGCGAGGCTACTCTAAAGAGATTCTTTAAGCGTGACGATGCCATTGTCCTGCATGCGGAGAATCCGGCCTACGAAGATATCATCATTGCTGCGCCGCGGAGTGTGTTTATCGCGGGAAAGCTGGTCGGGGTAATAAGGAAGTGTGGGGTTTAAAATTTTTGTTTTATGGATTCTCACGAAAAACTCAAGCTTCTCTCCGATGCTTCCCGCTTCGACCTGAGCTGCGCCTGCGGGACCGATGACCGCGACCACCGGACCCGCGGGAGTGACGGCGCCTGGCTCTATCCGGTCACCCTGCCGAGCGGCGGCCACTCGGTCATGCTTAAGACGCTTATTTCAAACGTCTGTGTAAACGATTGTCTCTATTGCCCTTATCGCTCAGCCACCGATGTTCCCCGAACCACCATAGATCCCGGAGCCATGGCACAGCTCTTTATGGACTACTGGCGTCAACGGAAGGTTTTCGGGCTTTTCCTTTCGAGTGGGGTGGTGGGAACTCCGGACCGGTCCATGGCGCTCATCAACGATACCGCCTCGATACTTCGCCGGAAATTTCAGTTTCGCGGCTACCTCCACCTCAAGGTTATTCCTGGAGCCTCGGACGCTGCCGTCGAGCAGGCGCTCAGCCTTGCCAGTGCCGTTTCGATCAACATCGAGACGCCGGGCGAGCGTCACTTTCAGCGGCTTTCCCAAAAAAAACATTTCGAAAGGGATATTATCAGGCCTCTGAAGCTGATAAGTACCCTGACCGGAAAGGGGATGAAGCACCATGGGATAAAGACCACAACCCAATTTATCGTAGGAGCATCGGATGAGACCGACCGGGAAATCATCAATTATACTACCGGGCTCTATGACCGTTTGAAGATGCACCGTGTCTATTTTTCCGCCTATCAAACGGTCGGCCAAACCATGTCTGAGGAATTACCGGAAATGAACCGGCCGGACAAGGTCCGGAAAGACGCAACGTTCATCCGGGAGCACCGCATCTATCAGGCGGATTTTCTCATCAGGAAGTACAAGTTTGCGATGCAGGACTTTATCTTTGACCAGGGTGGCTTTTTTTCGCTCGAAGCCGACCCCAAGCAGGTCTGGGCCGACCATCATCCCGAAAAATACCCGATACCTATCAACTCTTCCGATAAGCTGACACTTCTGCGAGTGCCGGGTCTTGGGCCGGTTACGGTGGGAAGGATAACGAAGATGCGCCGGGAAGGTACAATCCAATCGTGGGATGGCCTTGGACTATCGGGGAAAAGGCTGAATATGGTTAAAAAGTACGCAGTTTTAGGATAATGGCAGGGGGCGGTGGAATACAACGTGCTTCCGCCACGCATATCCAAGCTTTGCCGCCATCGACTGCACGAAGAGTCGGTTGCGCATATAGCTGAATGACGGGTCGAAATAGCAATTGATATGGCACCCTTCGCAGAAGGGATACCTTCCCTGCATTCCGCGGGCGTCGCTACGCATTTGCGAGGTCAGGACGCGATCGAGATCCCCGTGAAGCTCTACAAACTCCTGCCGATGATGGAAGCAGGGGAGGGCGAGCCGATTGTCGGGCATGATGACGATTGTCGCATCGACCGCCTTGCAGAGCGGAGAGGCGGCATGGTTCCCTCCGCCGTTGCGAAGAGTAATAAGAGCCCGGTTGAGATAAACCCCTTTTTGTTTAGAATATTCAATGGCTTGTGCATGCGTCTGCGGACTCACGCGATCCTGGCTGGCGACAGCGAAAACCGGATCGAGAATAATCATGAGCTTTTTTTCGCGCCCGAGCCGGATTACCCCTTCCAGGGCCGCTATATTTTCGTCGGTGTAGGTGACGAGGAGGTCGGGAGCGAGCCGGTTTTTCAGGGCAAGGTCGATGCTTTCAAGCACCAGGTGAAAAGACCGCCTTCCGCGAATGGCGTCGTGCATTTCCGGGGTATCGGCATCCAGGCTGAAGTGCAGCAGGTCTATGAGCCCGGCGAGCTCCTTCACCCTTTCCGGGAAGAGGAGGCAATTGGTCGTGACCGAGGTAATGAATCCCAGCCTCTTTGCCTGGCGCAGGAATTCCGGAAGATCCTTGTTCAGCAATGGCTCGCCGCCGGTAAAATCCACAAACCGGCAGCCGGATTTTCGCGCGTGGGAGAGGTTGGACGTTACATCGCTCAGGTTGGCATCCTGCCCTGGCTCATCCTGCCAGATGGTGCAGAACGAGCAACGAGCATTGCAGCGCAATGTTATGTAATAATGCAGGAGAATCGGTTTCATCGGCTGTCTACATTTGCCTCCCTTTCCAGATAATTTCCCGCCGGAAGAGCAGACCTAAGGGCAGGAGCACGGTTTCGAGGAGGAGACCGGGAATAAATGCCGGAAACAGCAGTCCGTTAAGCTTTGAGCCGGTCAATCGGAACGCCCAGGCAACAAAGAACCAGGTCGCGAGGAGATTTATAACTGCAACGACCGATATACCGGCAGGGCATATTCCGGTCGTTGCACCCATAACCGCGAAATTCTGGCATGCCAGGACCACGGCAAAGAGTGCCAGATTGGAGTTCCAGCGAAAACCGCCCCTGGCCCATCGGAGAAGCTGACTTGCAAAGTGCCCGGGCCTTGCGCAGGGCATCGTGGTTGCCTGCGGGTAAAACGGCTCGGTGGTTCCTATTCGGTACCCGTTTTTTCTCATTGCAAGAAGTAACGCCCGGTCCTCCACCATCGTATACCCGATTCCATCGAATCCGCCGCACCCCGCATAGGCCTTCCGGGAGAGCAGCAGGTTGTTACCCATGCACGAGCCGCTTATTCCGGCCCGGTGCAGCGCATAGGCAACCGCGAAAAGCACTTCGAGCTGGAAGGATTGGAACCATCCGAACAGTGCCCTTCCGGGGAGCTGCCCCATGGCGGTATGACCGAATATGAAGGATGCTCCGCCGGTTGTTGCGGAAACGAGCGAGTTTATCCATCCCGGTGCAAGAACCATATCGGCATCGGTCAGGGCTACCCAGTCAAACGAAGCGGATTTGATCCCGAGATCGAGCGCCTGCTGTTTGCTTGAAAGCTCCCGGTCGGGGGAGTAGGAAGAGTCGAGTATCCTGAGAGGGAAGCTCCAACAATGTTGCGATGTTGCAACTTTATAATTATCGGTAGAACAGTCATTTACGAGAATCACCTCATAGATACCTTCATACAGCTGTGAGTTAAGCGAGGTAAGAAGTTTTTCGAGATTTTGGGCTTCGTTTTTAAAGGGAATAACGATTGAAACGCCGGGCACGATGGGCGGCTTCCCTAATGCCGGAACCGGGGCGATTTTTGCCAATCCGTAAAGTAGCACCGCCAGGAGGCCCGAGTAGGTAAGGAGGATGGCGATAATAGGGATGATCATGATTACGAAAAAATAGCTGGAGCGGCAGAACGAAGGTCGGTGAATTTATTTTTCAGTCCCGGAAACCGGTCAGGGCGGAACCGGTTGGAAGCGGGACTACCGATTTGCGGGAGATCATGATTAAAGGTATTGGTACCGATATTGTAGCCATCGGCAGGATTCGCGAAATGATTCGGCATTACGGCGATCATTTCCTCCATAAAATATTTACCGATGCCGAAATGGAATACTGCGGCGGCAAAGCGGATCCGGCGATACATTTTGCCGGGCGATGGGCCGCTAAGGAGGCCTTTTACAAAGCTCTGCCGACATCGTGCCAGCGACTGGCAACCTGGAAGAGTATTCAAATTTTGGCAGCCGGGGAGAACGGCCGGCCGGTTATTGAGATATGTTCCGATCGGCTTCGCAGCCAGGTGGCAGCGGAGGAGGTCTCCTCGCTCCTGGTTTCCATCAGCCACGAAAAGGAGTATTGCCTGGGATTCGTGGCTGTCGCATAACCTCGGGCAACACGGCCTGATATTGACATCGGTCGCCCTATGGGTTATTTTAATTTAGTAGTTCTTCTATCATTATATTTGATCATATGAACTTGTGAAGGCAGGGGCTTAATGAATCCCATGAACTTTTTGCCGAAAACCGCGGTTTTTTCCCTTCTCCTTTTGGTTTTATCCGTACTCTCTGCCGGCGCCCAGACAGCGGCACCAATTGTCGGCAGGACAAACGCCGACAGTGCAGCAAAAGCCGTCCAGGCAACCCCGGCAGCTCCGGCGGTGGTTCCTGCTGCGGCCGTCTCAGCCCCTCAGGCTCCAGCCCCGGCGGCTACATCTGCTCCGATCACCCCCGCGCCGGTCGTTCAGACAAATCCGGTGGCTATTCCGGAAAAAAGCGGCGAACCATCTTTTGATGTCGATGCCCAGAATACCACCCTCGAAGGAATCCAGATTTCGCATGAGCCTGGCAACGGCAATAAACCCGATGAGGTGGTAGTCAGCGGGTACTTTATTTTCAAGGAGAAGCCGGTCAGTTATTTCTATGAGGTCAAACAGAAGGAAAAGAAGATCATTTTCGAGTTCAATGACACGAAAACTCCTGAAACCCCCATCCCTTCGGTTGCAGAACCGCCCATTCAAAAATTTACCGTTGAGCAGCACCGGATCGACGTCAACAAGGATGTAAAGGGGATCAAGCCGGAATATCACAACCAGGTCAAGGTAACGCTGTTTCTCGACAATATCCCGGATATTCACGTCACCGACCAGGCAAATGTCATCCTTTTCTCGTACAAATGGAGCACCGATCATAGAAAAGTCGCCGGTTATGAATTGAAATCGGGCTCCAACGGATGGATCAAATATGCGGTGGGAGGAGCGGTTGTGGTCGGGGTCGGGGCTGCGTTGGGCCTCAAAGGCGGATCTTCTTCCAGTAGCAGTGCAATATCCACTTCCGATCTCCCGGCGCATCCGACGCCGTAACTCCAGGTTCCCGAATGTTGACGATCGAGAGTTTTTGCTGAACAAGGTCTGCGAGCGCATGGCAGGCTGCTTCGCGGTCCCCGAAGCTCTGCTTCGGGGAGCTTCAATTATTTATTTGCTACTCAGATAGTTTGATTGAAAATTCAAATTCTTTAGGATTGCCGAGCCGGAATCCAAAAGCAAAGGCCAAATCAAAGTCAAATTCTTTTGGATGGCTGAGCCGGGTCACCCGCACGAGGT
>PLTF01000108.1:0-6159 GCA_003164335.1 Fibrobacterota bacterium | reverse complement strand
CGCGGCTTCAGGCCAGGGGGAACCACCGTAGGCGGTTCCCCCGCCAGAGCTGTAACGAAAACACATTGCTATCTAGAATGTCCTCAGCACTCCCTCTTCCGCGAGGGGAATTATCTCCTCAGGATTAACCACTTTTCCCCCATGGTTCCCTGAGTATTTCCCATTCCCGCTCTTGTTGCGGAGTTCTGTTTTTTGTTCGGACGCAGGTTTTACCTGGTGTGCTGTGCCGGCACCGTGATGAATCACGGCCTTTGCACTCTGCTGCCCTGAATTCGAAAGCTTGAACTGCGCCACCATTCCCTGAAGCTCCTCTGCCTGCGAGCTGAGTTCCTCTGCAGCGCTTGCGGATTCCTCGCTGTTGGCGGCATTCTGCTGCGTGACCTTATCCATCTGGGCCACGGCAGTATTTACCTGGTCAATCCCCTGGGACTGTTCCTGCGATGCTGCCGCGATCTCGGCAATAAGGGTGTCGACCTTTGCGTTGCTTCCGGCAATCGCATCGAACGATTTCGCCACATCGCCGGCAATGGTTACGCCCTCCTCGGCATTCTTGACCGACTCTTCAATCATGTTTGCCGTGTTCTTCGCAGCTTCGGCCGAGCGCTGGGCCAGGTTGCGCACTTCTTCGGCAACAACGGCAAAGCCGCGTCCGGCTTCGCCGGCCCTTGCCGCTTCCACCGCCGCATTGAGTGCAAGGAGGTTGGTCTGCATGGCGATCTCGTCGATAGTCTTGACGATCTTGGCTGTATGGTCAGACGACTCTTTGATTTTGTTGATCGAATCGCTCATTCGCGACATGGCCTGCTTGCCCTGCATGGCGTTGTTGTTTGCTTCGCCTGAAAGGTTTTTGGCCTTGTTCGCATTTTCCGCATTCTGTTTCGTCATACTGGACATCTCTTCGAGGTTGCTCGACACCTCCTCAAGACTCGATGCCTGTTCATTTGCGCCTTGAGCCAGAGACTGGCTGCCTGCAGAGATCTGCTGACCGGCGGAAGAGACCTGCTCGCTGGACTGTGCCACCTGCTGCAAAGCAAGGTCAAGACTCTCCACAACCTTATTGATGTTATCCTTCATCGTATTGAACTGGTTCTGGTACGTCCGTGTTAATCGTTTGGACAGATCCTTTTCGCTGGCGGCTTCGAGCACCTTGCCGCCGTCCTCCACAATCAATGCATTGAGGGCTTCGATGCACTGATTCAGGTTGGTCTTGATAATATTGTACTGACCCTTATACTCTGCGGTGATGACGGGCGGTATGATGCCCTTCGAAATTTTATCTACATAATCGGCGGTAACCATGAGAGGATTGACAATGTTTGTGATCGTATCATTGACCCCGGACACCAGCTTCTTCCACCCGCCGAGGAACCGATCGGCATCGGCGCGCTTATCGAGGCTTCCTTCAGCAGCGGCTTGTATGATGCCGCCGGTTTCGTTCAGCAATTCATTCATCATCTTCACAACGGAATTAAGGTTGGTTTTTATGATATTATACTGGCCCTTACTATCGGTGGTAATTTCCGGTGGTATTACTCCTTTTGAGATTTTGTCCACATAGTCCGCCGCTACCAAAAGCGGCCTGACAATGTTGAAGATCGTTTCGTTGACCCCGGAAACAAGCTGTTTCCACCCGCCGAGGAAGAGGTCGGCGTTTGCACGCTTATCGAGCTCGCCGTCGGCCGCTGCCTTGATCAGTATACCTATTTCAAATGCGACTTTCTTGAGATTTTCTCTAAGCGCTTCGATATTATCGTTGATGAAAGCCTTTTTACCCGGGAACTTTTCGAGCGGCGCTTCGAAGTTGCCTTTGCCGAACTCAGCAATACACGCCATAGCCTTTTTCTTGACCGCAATGTGGCCGTTGACCATATCGTTGACGCCCTGGGCCATGATTTTAAAGGAGCCGTCGAATGTATCTGCCGGAATGGTCACATCGATATCGCCCGCATTATGCTGCTCCGACATATGCTTCATCTGGGCGATGAACTCTTTAATGTTTAAGCGCAGCCGTTCAATATTCTCGTTAATGAATGCCTTCTTCCCGGGGAATTTTTCAAGCAGTGCGTCGAAGTTGCCTTTTCCGAATTCGGCAATGCATGCCATGGCCTTTTTCTTAACGGAAATATGGCCAGTGACCATGTCGTTGACCCCCTGTACCATAATTCTATAGGAGCCTTCGAATGTATCCGCCGGGATGGTCACATCGATATCGTTGAGATCATGTTGCTTGCTCATGCTGCCCAGCTGGTCGATCAAGCCTTTTAGATTATCGGCAAGTGCATCCATCTCGTCCGCCAACAGGCCGATCTCATCCTTCCTATCGAGGCGCATTCGTGACCCGAGGTTGCCTTTTGCAATTTCCTTCATCATAGTTATGCTTTTGCCGAGCGGCCTGGTTATCGACCCTGACAGCAGCATCCCGATAAATACGGCGAAAAGCAGAACAGCAAGCGAAATCACCACTAATGATAGGGTAGCATTGCCGGGTAGTACCCTTATCCCATACGCTCCGATCATTTCGGCAACCAGCGCCACAATCGCGAGTCCGCCTGTCACCTTCGGTCCGATCCTGAGATTGCTGAACATAGACTCTCCTTTGGTTAAATGGTTGTTGTTATTACAAAGCAGTTCAAAAGTTGGGTTACAGCAACCCGTTCGTGGTGAGCGAGCCTGTGCTGAGCTTGTCGAAGCAAACCATGAACGGTGCGGAATTGCTGCTCGTTCTTCGACAGGCTCAGGGCGAACGGTCCTCATATGAGACTATACTTATGAACTAATTAGTAATTCATGGAAGTATTTGTTAATAACCAATAAGCGTCCGGCGGCCGTTCAGTCCGCCGGTACATTTGCAACTTTCGTTATATCATTCAGTTCTTTCGCCGAAAGCACTTTGTCGATATCGAGCAAAATTTTGACGCTGTTGCCGATCTTTCCCATGCCGAGGATGAACCCGGTATCGATGCTCGACCCGAATGACGGCGTTTCTTCGATATTTTCGGCGCGGATATCCAGCACTTCCTTTACCTCATCGATGATCACGCCCATGACCACGGTCGTTCCGGAACCACCGACCTGAACGACTATAATGCACGTCCTCTCGGAATCGGCTATCGGTTCGAAACCGAATTTCTGACGGAGCTCAACGACCGGGATCACTTTGCCGCGCAGGTTGATGACTCCGCGCACGCAAGGGGGAGTGCGGGGAACCCGTGTTACCGTTTGCATCTGGATGATCTCCCGCACCTTGAGGATCTCCAGGCCATACTCCTCCTCAGCCAACTGAAAGGTCAGATACTTGCCGGCGAGTTTTTCACCGACACCGGTCGACTCCGCCGTTAAAACCCCGGAATCCGTTTTGTGAGACATGAATTACTCCTTTCCTTTTTTTGCTTTTAAGTTTCCCGTTGCCTTTGTACAAGCTTTCCCGGTCTATCTCTCCTGTGTCATTTTGACAAGACCTCCAACGTCAAGAATCAGGCTTATTGCCCCGTCATTCATTATGGCACCGCCGGTCACGCCCGGAATTTCTCCCATCTCTTCGCCCAGGCTTTTGATCACTACCTGCTGCTGGCCGACAATTTCATCAAGGAAGAGACCGGTTTTCTTTCCCAGCATATCCTCCACGATCATGACCACACCTTCCGTCTGTCCGTGTTTACCGGAGCCTTTTTTTTCGTCGAATAGCGATTGGAGGAAAATGAGCGGGATCAGGTCCCTGCGGACTTTTATCACCCTGCCCTTGCCGAGAATTGAATCGATCTGGCCCTGCTGCGGTATGAGCGACTCCACTATAGCAAGGGTTGGAATGATATAATTTTCCGACCCGGCGCGTACGATCATGCCGTCGACAATGGCGAGAGTGAGCGGCAGTCGGATGGTAAAAGTCGTACCCCTGCCCGCGGATGAGGATATCTCCACCGATCCGCGCAGGGCCTCGATATTCCTGCGGACCACGTCCATTCCGACGCCCCGGCCCGAGACGTCGGTTACCTGCTTTGCCGTTGAGAAGCCGGGCAGGAAGATGAAGCGGAAAACTTCCTCATCGGTCAGCCGGTCTTCGGCTTTGCAGAGCCCCTGTTCGACGGCTTTTTTGAGGATCGCCCTGCGGTCCAGGCCTTTGCCGTCGTCCGAAATCTCGATGAAGATACTGCCGGACAGATGGTAGGCCTTGAGCTTTACCATTGCTTTCAGCGGTTTACCTGCCGCCGCACGTTCCGCAGCCGGCTCGATTCCGTGGTCAACAGAATTGCGTACCATGTGGATGAGCGGGTCGCCGATTTTCTCGACCACCGATTTGTCGAGCTCGGTCTCTTCGCCCTCGGTAACGAATTCGATATCGCGGCCGCACTGTTTCGCGAGGTCGCGGGCAAGGCGTGCCATTTTCTGGAATGTTGCCTTGACAGACACCATGCGGAGCGACATGGCCATCTCCTGGATCTGCCGCATGATTCCGGCAGCATGGCCGATTTTGGTGTGGAGCGATTGATCGTCAACCGCTTTCACCGCGCGGCTGGCATAGATCATGGACTGGGCGATAACCGCCTCGCCGATCGCATCGACGAGCAGGTCGATGCGGTTTACCGGCACCCGGATGGTCTCTTCGACCGCGGAGGCTTTGGAAGCGGCCTGCGCGGCAAGGGCGCTTCCAATAGCGCGGGCAGGAATATGGTTCTCCTCGATAAGAATAGTCCCCAGGGAGCGATCATCTCCTGATGCCTGCAGTGCAAGCGCCGCATCAACCTCCTTTGCCGGGACTTCGCCACGGTTGACGAGGATTTCGCCGATTTTTTTTCCCGTACCTTTCATGGCGGCCGGGGTCCCTTCATTGAGTTCCCTGGTGAACGATGCAAGGCGCTCCATGACTGCGGTGAAGTTTTCAGGTCGTTCGAGGGCGGCGCCGGACAGAGATTCTTCGACAAGCCCGATAAAAGTTTTAAGGCAATCGTTGGATTCGAGAAAAAGATCGATGCACGCCGAGTGTAATTGCAGTTCTTCCCTGCGGGCACGGTCCATCAGGCTTTCCATGCAATGTGCAAGCGACTGGATCTCCTTCAGATTCAAAAAGCCGGCAACCCCCTTTATCGAGTGCCAGGCCCTGAATACTCCATCGATCTTCTCCCGGTTCGATTGGTCCATTTCAAGTTCCAGAAGGAGCGTTTCGCCGGAATGAATATGATCTCGCGCCTCATTGATAAAATCGGTGAGCAATGAAGGATCGCTCTCAAAGGTAACCGGGGCCGATGGAACGGCGCTTTGAGAAAAAGGTACTGTCGATAGTTCAGGGTTGTTATCGTCAGCGGGTTCCCTGGTGGAAGGGGTTTTTCTCTTCAAAGCCGCCAATTCCCGCTGTATTTTTTCAATGCCGCGAACTGCCTCGGTCAGGCCGGTTTCGAAGTCGATTCCGCCCATAATGATCATTTCAATTTTCGAAACGACCCGCTGAATCAAGGTTTCAAAGGCCGGCGGTAAATCCAATTCGTGCGACAACGTAGATAGTGTGTTGATAATTCCGGCAAAAGGGGATAAATCATTCTTTTCAAGAAGCGGGATGGCCATGGCAATGGCATTGATGCGTTCTTCAAATATTCCATACATGTCAGGCATTGCTATATACCGTTCGTTCAGGGAATCTCCATAACACCACATGTCGCATTTTTATTTCTGCCTGCGGATTTATCATGGAGCATGTCCAGGATGGCGCGCTGCTTCTGTAATTCATTTTTATTCCGCCACGCACAAGTCTTTCGTGCGACTGCATAGATGTTGTCAAGAGAACATGGCTTTATGAAGTAATACAAAGGAGAGTGCCGGCGAATAGCGCGTTCAATTTCCGGAGTCTGTCTTTCGCTGACGATGATAAGGCCTGTTTCATCGCCGAATCCCGATTCGATCCGGTCGCAGAGCTGTCCACCGTTCTCTTCGCCGATAAAAAAGTCGATGATCGCAATCGAAAAACAGTGCGTTTCGACCAATAGTCCGGCCTTTTCAAAGGTTGTGCACCCGACCGGAATGAAATCCCGTTCCTCAAAATACCGGGTACACGATGCAAGCCAGGCTTCCGAGGCAGCGACTATCAAGACATCATTTTGCATTCAAACTCCTCCCTGCCCGATATCGGACCCGGATAAATCAAACGTAAGCCTCCGGTAATACCCGTCT
>PLTF01000083.1 GCA_003164335.1 Fibrobacterota bacterium | reverse complement strand
CTGGAAATCCCGCCGGGGAACGAGAACTGCGTGAACAACTTTTTCAGCCCGGCTTCGTCTCGGCTGATGTTTGGATAAATCTCACTGTAGGTGCCTTCGAGGTATGTATTTCCCACAAGAGCAGGCCCACCGTGACCGGGACCGGCGATGTAGAACATGTCCAGGTCATACTTCTTGATNNGCGTCGTGCCCCAGTGTCCAACCACCAGGGGCTTCACATGCGACAGCTTCAGCGGTTGTTTCAACAGCGGATTGTCGTAGAGATAAATCTGACCCACCGACAGGTAGTTGGCGGCACGCCAGTAGGCATCCATCTTAAGGAGCAGGTCAGGCGATAATGGTTCACTTGTTTTATTCATTTTTTCTTTTTCCATGAAAGTACTCCTTTGGATGGTACAACTAATCCACTATACCGGCAGTTTCCAGTAGAACAATTTCTACTGGTGACTCAGGGAATTCCGGTAAATAGGGTCCGAAGAGTCAAACTCGGGGCTATTTTTTACCGCTTCCCGCGAGCGATCCAGGTACACGCTGGAATCAGTCCAGTTCACCTTCTTTATCCATGCAGGGGCGATGAATACTTTTTTCCCCGGCAGCCAATTGCCCGTATCCACAACCAGATGTTGGATAGCCCAGGTTTCATCGTCGACGATAAAATCTTCTACATGGCCGATTTCACCGTCGGTTGCGTGAATATGATAGCCTTTCACATGACGAGTGCTACGCAAATGGGGATCATCCTTTTCCTTTGAGGCGTCGGATTTCTGTGGTATGGGATTCTCGAAGAGGGGGTATGGGGTTATTCCGAGTGTACCTCCGTAACCAGCTTCCTGCCAATACAATGGCCATTGATAATATTTATGCAGATCTTCCTCATGATGACGATAAACAGGCAACTCCGTATCGATATCCGGGCTTTTGCGAACCTTGGCGCGGCTGAGATTCACTGCAAACACATTTGATTCCCGGTCAGGTTTCATAAGCGCAACAAGAGGAATAAGTACCTTGCGACCGAGTAGCCAGATTCCCGTTTCCGCGACCATATAGCGAATGGACCAGGTTGCATCATCAAAGTAAAACTCGTTTACCTTGCCCAAGTCTCCGTCGGTGGCCCGGATTACATTGCCGATCATAGTACTTATGCGTTGTTGCATAGTGGCTCCTCTGTTTCAGGTTTAGTATTATTGCAAGTATCCTTGAACAGGCACAGCGAGCTCATTCCCGGAGCTCTGCTCCGGGGTTTAGCGAGCGAATTACAAATATTTCCTCTCCTATAAAAGATTCCCCGAAGCTCTGCTTCGGGGAGCTTCAATCTTTTCTTGCCCCTATAGTTTCCACCCCGCGCTAATTGCAGCGCTGGAAATGTCGCGGTCTTTGGACATGGGCATACCCTTTCGGGAAAAAACCATGCAATATTCGCGCCACGACTGCTTATATGCTAAAAAAGAAAAGTCTCGCTTCAATATTCCGCACTCCCTGTCTTGAATGGCTCTGTGCGAACTGACTCCAAATATGAGGTGTTTTTCGAGTCCGATTGAGTATTTGGACGACCTTATTCTTGTTTATAAGAATGCCTGCCAGAGGAACAAAAACAGAACGCTGCACAGGGTGCGAGGCAAAGCGAGCGATCCTCGGGACTGACCGAGGATGCAGCATGACGGTCAGGAGAGGAGTAACAGGATAGCTCGCCTCGCTGAAAGGGGCGTATTGTTTGGGAATCAGTGACTTGGCGATGAGCCCGACGGCAACGGAAGGCAATGGCAAAGCGAAGATGAATAGTATCGATGACCGAGCATTCGAACACAGGATAAAAAACCGCTTCCGGTGGGATTCACATCGCAATAGCAAAAGAGCACATCACAACGTAAAATAAAAAGTCGCTCCCTTGCCGCTTTCTCCCTCGGCCCAGATCTCGCCGCCGTGACGGAAGACAATTCGCTGCACCGTCGCGAGGCCGATCCCGGTTCCTTCAAATTCGGTGTCGGAATGGAGGCGCTGAAACAGGGCAAATATTTTATCCGCATACTGCATGTCGAACCCCGCGCCGTTGTCGCGCAGGAAAAAGGCTGTTTTACCCCGGCTGCCGGTTTGTCCGAACTCGATGATGGCTTTTGACCGCTTGTCCGTGAACTTCCAGGCATTGCCGATGAGGTTATCGAGAGCGATTTCAAGAAGCGCGGCATCACCCATCACGGAAAGGCCGTCCTGGACTGAAAACTCGACATCCCTTGACGGTTTCTCCCGCCGGCAGCGCAGCACGATGGTCCGGACGAGCGCGGTAACATCGACTTTCCGTCTATGGAGTTCGGTTCGGGCAATGCGCGAGATGTTGAACAGCCCGGATACCATGACGCGCAGGCGCAGGGCGCTTTCATTGACTATCTTTAATAGCTGCCGTCCTTCCGTATCGAGTTTTTCCGCATGTTCATCGAGGATGATGCGGCTGAATGCCTCAATGCCGCGGATCGGTTTAAGGAGATCATGGGACAGCGTATGGCCGAGGTCTTCGAGCCCCCGGTTCGAAATCTTGAGGCGCTCGTTCAGATCGAGCAGGGACCGTTCCCATTGCTTGCGCTCCGTGATGTCGCGGACAATGATCGATGCGCCGATGATCTCCCTGTGGGCGGTCAATATCGGAGATACCATGAGCGATACCTCGATTTCAGCCCCGTCCTTTTTCCTACGAACGGTTTCAAGATCCCGTACCGATTCTCCATTCTTGATTCTTCGGAGAATTTCGGACACCTCGGAGCTGCGGTCCTGCGGAGAGAGCACGGAGACCGACCGGCCCTTGATTTCATCTTCCGTATAGCCGAACATCCGCTCCGCCGAGAGATTCCAGCTTTCGACGATGCCGTCAAGCGTTTTGCTGAATATGGCGTCATACGAATTCTCCACGATCGCGGCCAGGCGGGCGTGCAGTTCTTCCGTCGTTTTTCGCGCGGAAATATCGATAATCGTGACCAGGTATTCTTCGGGCCTGCCGGCGTTATCCCTGAGCGGCGTACTGACGAGTTGCGCGGGAAAAAAGCCCGCATTTTTTACGAAAAACCTTAATTCGCAAGTCTGCGGGGCACCTTTGCGGAGAGATCGCAGGTGCAGGTAAAAAATATCCTTATCCCCGGCGTCGATAAATATGGTGAAAAGTTTGCCGATCAGATTCACCTTGCCGATGCCGAGAATCTCGGCGGTCTTCAGATTGGCTTCAATAATTTTCCCCTCGTTATCCAGGGTAAGATAGCCGACCGGGGCGAAATCGTACAGGTCTGAAAACCGTTTCTGCGAATTTTCAATGACGGCCTGCGCTTCCCGCAGCTCCTCATTCTGCATTTCCAGCTCGACCTGGTGAACCTGCAACTCATGGATGAGCGATGCCGTATCGGCATTCGAAACTCCGGAAGGCTTTGGCATTGCGGCGAGGCGCTTTTCTGCCTGGTTGCGCAGCGATTCTTTTGCAGTGTTCCCGTTCTTGTTCATCCGGTCTTCCGCAGGCGGCGCCCCGGCGGCACGGTTCCCCCGGGCTTCACCTGTTCGGCCATCGACAGCAGGATGAACTTGTTTTTCGCGATGCGGCGCGCATTGAGCGATATCGTTTTCCGCCCGATACCCGGAAAATCGTGCGTAACCGCATAATCCGAAACCTTGGTGTTTCCCGGTACGATGGCAGACAGGAGATCCCGCAACCGAGGTATATTCCACTGGCCGTCGCCCAGCGCATAAATCCGGCGATTCACCGTTTCTTCCGGTTTTACCTTGAAGAATGCACAGAATGGCGCATTTACCGATTGCACTTTGAGGTCCCTGTCCAGGATAACGAACGGATCGTGGATCGTATCGACGATGCCGTCCGCCAGGAGCCGCGCCTCCTCCTGTTCCCGTGAGGCCTGCTTGAGATCGGTTATGTCGATGAACGTCATGACCACGCCCTCGATGGTGTTTTCCATGGTCCGGTAGGGAATAATCCGCAGGGTATACCAGCGGCCGTCCTCGTTGCGCACTTCGGTTTCCCGCCGATCGAGAGTGTCAAGAACTCCCTGTGCGGCTGCACAGATATCGAATGACCTGATAGTCGAGGTTATGTCGCGGATCGAACGGCCGATATCCGTGCCGAGCAGCCGGAATATCTTGACCATCGCTGGAGTAAATCTCTTGATGCAGAGCTTGGTATCCAGAAAAACGCTGGCGATTTCGGTACTGGCGAGAAGATTATTGACGTCGTTGCCGGTCTCCATCAATTGATCCACCTTGTGCTGCAGCTCGGAATTGACGGTCCCCAGTTCTTCGTTGGTGGATTGAAGCTCCTCTTTCGATGTTTCGAGCTCTTCGTTGGTGCTCTGCAATTCTTCATTGGTCGACTGGAATTCCTCATTAGCAGTCTGCAATGCTTCGATGGTGTTCTGCAGGGTATCCTTGGTAATTTTCAATTCCTGTTCCAGAGAAGAGACGACATCATTGCGGGGAGCGGTTCCGGATGCGCGCTTTGCCGTGGCTTTCGGAGAGATGATTTCCGGGCTCTCCCTGAAGACGACCATGAACATCCGCTGGTTGTCGCCGGGTTCGATCACCGGTTGTATAGTTATAGTAAGGGACTGCCGGTTGCCGGCATGTCCGTGGGTTACTGTATTGCAAAGTACCGGTTCGGTGGTCTTCTGTGCCTGCAATAGGGCGAGCCCGAGCTTGTGACGAAGCCCTTCCCGGGCAACGCGCAGGACATTAAGACTCGGCTCACCGGGCGGTATTGCGAGGTAACGGTCAATGGGCCCGTAGCAATACAGAATTTCGAATTTCTCGTTGACGAGGACCGATGGGGGAGCGAAGCTCTCTACCAGCACCTTTTCGCCGAGGTTCCGAAATCCGTTCGCCACGGCAGGAAGGGTCGTGCTTGTCTGACTTGTCAATTGCCGGTCCGAGAACCGCGGATAATCGGAGCGAGAGGAGGTGATGCTTTTTTTTCGGTAAATTTTCCATTTGGTATCTATTGTCGAAAAGGAGGAGACGAAATCGCCAATGCTTTCCGAGGTTCCTAAAAACAGGACGCCGTTATCGGCTAATGAGTAGTGGAACACCGGCAGGATTTTTTTCTGCAGGGTCTGGTCCATATAAATGAGCATGTTGCGGCAACTGACCAGGTCGAGCCGGGAGAAGGGCGGGTCTTTGGCAAGATCGTGGTGGGCGAATACCACGCACTCCCGGATTTTCTTCTTGACGTGGTAGGAATTCCCCTCCTTGGTAAAAAATCGATTCAGCCGGTTTTCCGACACATCGGTACTTATGCTTTCGGGATATATCGCGCTCCGGCCCGCATCGATCGCTTCCATGTCGATATCCGAGGCGAATATCTGCAAAACTACGGTCTTCTTCTGCTTTTCCATTGCTTCGATGAGCAATATGGCCAGCGAATATGCTTCTTCTCCGGTGGAACAGCCCGGAACCCAGATCCGAAAGGGGGCATCATGGCTTTTATGTTCGAGGAGATCCGGAATGGCATTCATGGCAAGCGCTCCGAATGCCTCCGGGTCGCGGAAAAACCTGGTTACGTTGATCAGGAGTTCCTTAAAAAGCGATTCGATTTCATTCTCGTTTTGTTCCAGGTAGCGCAGGAATTCGGCAATCTGCTCCATCTGATGGAGCGCCATCCGCCTTTCGATCCCCCGCCTGATGGTGTTTTGCTTGTAGAGAGAAAAGTCGTGGCCGGTCTTTTTGCGGATCAGCAGAAGAATCTTCTGCATGGTAATCTGGAAATCGGCAGGTTTAATCGTTGAGCCGCCCGACCTTTCAAGGTAGGGGTGCCGGGCGTATTTGATGAGTTGTCCGGGCATACTTTCGGCCGCCAACACGAAATCGACAATTCCCGTATCGATGACGCTTTTCGGCATGCCGGAAAATTTCGCCTGCGTTTCTTCCTGGGCCATGGCCATCCCGCCTGCCCCTTTAATTTCCCGCATGCCCAGCGTCCCGTCGCTGCCGGTGCCGGATAGAATGATGCCGATGGACCGCTCAGCCTGGTCTTCGGCCAGGGACCGGAAGAAATAATCTATCGGCAGATTCATGCCGTGGCTTTTTTCCGGCGTCACATGATGCAGCGTATTGCCGATGATTGCGATATTGAAGTTCGGAGGAGCGAGATAAACTCTGTTTTTCTCAACCTTCATGCCGTCGGCTATTTCGGCGATTTCCATGGCCGTGTATTTTTTCAGCAGGGAACTCATGATGCTTTTATGAGTGGGATCAAGATGCTGGATGACCACGAAGGCAATGTTGCATCCCGCCGGCACATGCGAAAAGAAAAGTTCAAGCGCTTCAAGGCCGCCTGCGGAGGCGCCGATTCCGACTATGGGAAAATCGGATTTATCCGGTGTAACCGCCCTCTCCGGCGCAGCGGCAACCGTGCCGCCCGGTCTTGATTTCTGAGGTTTCTTTTTTTTTTGAGTCATGTCCGCTCTTATCGGCTAAAACGTTTGAATAAGTAAATTCCAGGCGGGCGTGTGCAGAAATGCCGGGATTACAATCATAAAAATAGGTTTATCCCTGGCTGAGCATATTGTTTTGATTTTAATCGGGTCGAAAAGTGACCGATCTTGTTTCGGCAGGGATGGAGATGGACACAATTCGGCAGGGGATTCCGGGCATGCCTGACGGGTCGCCGCAAGCCAGCCGCACCACGACCCGCATTTTTGGAGATCCCCTGATGTAGTTTTAACCGGGTGATTTCCTTCAGGATGACAGGAACCGGGCAGGAGGGCAAATGCACTTGCCGGATTCTCACGCCTCTCGCAATTGGTGGCAGGGCAGCCGATTATAATGCACAATAAAGGTCCTCGATCAATGCCTCTCGGAATATGGCTGGCGGTTCAAACCCTTCTCCTCTCCGGCCTCCTATGAAGAATTCCCGACTGCTGCTCGTTGACGACGACAAAACGATCCAGTATGGATATAAGCGGTATTTTACCGATGCCAACTTCCTGGTATCGCAGGCAGGCTCGCTCAAAGAAGCGAAAGGCATCATAGCGCAGGAACGGTTCGATGCGCTTCTCCTCGATCTCCATCTCCCGGATGGCGACTCTATCGAGTGGATTCCTGAATTGAAAACAGCCCACCCTGCCATGCCGATCATTATAATCACCGGCAGCAATGAGATCGCGACTGCGGTGAAGGCCATCAAGTACGGCGCCGAGAATTTTCTCATTAAACCGGTCATTATGGACGATCTCAGGGTGATCCTGGAGCGATGCATCAAGCTGGGATCAATCATCAAGCGCGATCAGGTGCGGGAACGTCTCACGGCGCCGAATGCGCCCTATTTCAGCAAGAGCAAGGCAATGGCGGATATCCTTCACAAGGCGGAAATCGCGGCGAAGAGCGATACCGTGGTCCTTTTGCAGGGCGAAACCGGAACCGGCAAGGGAGTCCTTGCACGGTGGATCCACGATAACAGTGATCGCAGATCGGAAGCCTTTGTCGAAGTAAACTGCTCCAGTCTCAAAGGGGATCTGCTGCGCAGCGAGCTCTTCGGCCATGCGAAAGGCGCCTTTACCTCGGCGGTGGGAGCAAAAGAGGGGCTTGTCGAACTGGCGGATAACGGGACCCTGTTTCTTGACGAAATCGGGGACATGGGCATCGAGGTCCAGGCCCAGCTTCTTAAAACCATCGAAGAAAAATCGTTCCGTCGATTGGGAGAGACATTGCTGCGAAAGAGCAATTTCCGGTTGCTCTGCGCTTCAAACCGCGATTTAAAGGCCGAAACTAAGGATTTCAGAAGGGATCTGTATTATCGGATCTGCACTTTCCCGATTAAAATGCCGCCGCTGCGGCAACAGAAGATTGAAATAGCCGGACTCGCCGAGTATTTCCTGACCAACGCGGGCTATGCCCATTTCCCGCTCGAATTCGCGGTTCAGCAGTTGCTTGCCGCCTACGCCTGGCCGGGGAACACGCGGGAATTGAAAAATGTACTTGAACGGGCGCTCCTTCTTGCGCAGGGCAAACCCCTCGCGCCCATCCACTTCCCCGACCTTTCCGTGGAGTTGTCGCATGAGGAGCTGCAGGACCTCGATACGGCAGGCGATGCGCATATTCTCCAGGTTCTGGAAGAGCTCAGCGGCGATAAGCGGAAAGCGGCTAAGGCACTCGGGTTATCTATTTCGTCGCTCTATCGCAGGCTGGCCAGGATTATCGACCTGCAAGGCGAGGCGACTCTTACAAAAGCCGATAAGTCCGCCTGAACAATCCCAGCTTTTTTCTCCCTGCAAAATTCTTAATATCGTCAGTTTTTTAATCACAATCCTTCAATGTTTAAAATTCCTCCCGCACCTTTTTCCGGAGAGTTGAAACAACCAGCTTGATTTTGCCGTTCCTGCCCGGAGCAATCCGGGGCACCCGTTTGATAATCAGCTGCATGCGTGCCCGGATCTGTTCCTTGAAATGGGCATTGAGTTTTTCCTCCTGGACTGCATTGAATTCCGGACCCGGCACGACAAGGATCGTTACCGCCCCGAGCGATTCCTGGATAAATTGGGCGGATCTTATGCCGGCAATGTCTTTCAGCATACCGGGCACGGTGTTCAAACGACGGCCATCAGGCGTTATAATCGAATCCTCGATACGACCGGAGACGGCCCGGACCCGCTGAAAATGCCTGCCGCATGGGCAGAGTGACGGTTGTTCCGGTAAGACAACCGTATCGCCCGTACGATAGCGAATAAGCGGCATGACGCGATTTAAAAAACCGGTTCCGATTAATTCATGTTGCTTACTGCCGTTTTCGTCACAATAGGCCGGGAGAAATTCCGTTACCCCGTAATCGGGGAAAAGATGGTAGCTGCCTTCTTCACAGGTACCAATAAAAATAACGCGCTCGAACTGCCCGTACCAGTCACCTATTTTCATGCCGAACATTCGCCCGATTTTTGTCCGCTCAAAGTCAAAAAAAGTTTCCGACGAGGTGACAATTCCTTTCAATGATGGAAGGTGCGGTCTGCGGCGATCCTCCGGCGTTAACTCACTCAAGGCCGAAAGCTCCGAAGGATAGGCGAAGATGATATGCGGGTCGAATCGTTCGAGCTCGGCAAGATAATGGGGAACCGCATCCTCGGAGAGGTGATAGGAAGAGAACCAAAGTTCGCGATTCCATGCATCGTACCTCCAGAATGGAGGAGCATTCTGCGCAGGAGGCACGATCATATCGCCGCGAAGCAGTGCAACGCGGCCGCCATGCTGCGGGAGCCCCGCCCAGCGGAATTGGCGCAGCGCAAAGGCGCGCTCGAGGCGGATCAGGTGGCTATCCATTTTCAGCTTCAGGCTTGCACCGGTCGTGCCGCTGGTGGATCCGGTCGTCAGCACTCTTCCCCGATAGTTTTCGGCAAAGAAATCCTGGTAGTTATCGACAACCGTCTCTTTGGTGATTGTTGGCAATAAGGCAAGATCGTCGAGATTCTTAAGGTCGCCGGGATGGAAGCCGATGTCGGCGAATTTTTTCCGGTAGTAGGGGACGTTCCGCCGCGCATGCGTGACAAGCGATACCAGATTCCGAAATTGCAACTCCCGGAGAAGCTCCTCGCTGAGCGACTCGGTTTCGCGTACGGATTTATTCAAAGCGCCCGGGCGCAGCCCGTTGCGCGCGAAATAATAGGCCAATCCCTTGACTGTCACCAAGGCATTCTGCAGGGATATCGGCAATTGCCTATAATAGTTCGAAGAATAGATCTTTCGCATGATGCTTTCCTTTGCGTGCGCAACACTCCAAAGTAAAAACGGAATTATTCCACGCCCGGAGCGCCATTTTTGCCGTCATAACGGGACAATTCAGCAGCGCTGAAAACTTCAATAAAATAATAGCTGTGCAAAGGGGTGCAGGGGGAAATGTGTTCCCCCGCCCCGGATGTGTCTTGGTACCGCCAGATTAAACGGGTGCATAAAGAACCTCTGCCGGTGTTCGATAACCCAACGCCTGATGCGGTCGGTCCATGGAGCGAATCTTGCGGTGATTGATAATTATTGACGTCGTCCCGAGATTGGTGGCAAAAACATTCAGTTATAGGTGATGTACTATAGTCGCGGAAACGCCCATTATTCCTTAACATAATGCTTTTTAAGAAGTTACAAACTTACCTCGCCTATGGGCGATTATTAAAAGAGATGGCGTTGAGACTTGATGCCACCAACTTTGGGACGAACCCTAATTAGTTTCTGTTCAGGATAGCC
>PLTF01000084.1 GCA_003164335.1 Fibrobacterota bacterium | reverse complement strand
GGCTCCGACCAGGGGGAACCGCCTACGGCGGTTCCCCCACCAGAGGCATTTATATTCGCAAATCTCCTACCGTAAATCCTAACTGTTAAAATTTAACTTTCGGCGCTTCCTTCGCCTCCCCCGCGGCCTCAAAATACACCGCTTCTTTATAATTCGCCGCCACCAGACTATACGGGAACTTTCTCCGTGTCGCATTGAACTCCTGCGCCGCCTCATTGTACCGCTGCCGCGCCACCGAGATCCGGTTTTCCGTTCCGGCAAGCTCGTCCTGCAGCGCCATGAAATTCTGGTTGGCCTTGAGATCGGGATAATTTTCGGTCACCACGAGGAGCCGCGAGAGCGCCCCGGTGAGCTGGTTGTTCGCGGCCATCTTTTCCGCCGGCGTCGAGGCGCCGCCGACGCTTGCGCGCGCCTGCGTGACCTCGTTTAAAACCTTGTCCTCGTGCGCCGCATACCCCTTGACCGTTTCGACGAGGTTCGGTATGAGGTCGAGCCTGCGCTGCAGCTGGCTCTCGACCTGCGCCCAGGCGCTTTTGGTGTTCTCATCGAGCTCGACGAGTTTATTTTTCCAGCCGATATACTGCCCTGCGCCCGCCAGTGCGAGAACGACGATTACCCCGACGACAATGAGTACCACCCACAATGCTTTCATGCCTGCTCCTTTATGGAAAATTGATCCACCCTGGTTACCAGTGTTTTGATTGCTTGAAGGTACGCCGGAAAGACCGCGAGGAGCTCCTTTTTATCGCCGTTCTTTACCGCTTCCATAGTCCGGAGAAGCGCGTTCTCCTCCAGGCCGTAAAGCGTCGTCACCTGGGCAAACAGGGATTTCCTTTCCGGAAGCACGGGCTGTTTTTTAAGGTGCAGCAGGGCCTGGAAAATGGCGGAAAAATCCCTCATGGAGCTGTGCATCAGATTCCTGAGCAGCCGGGGATTCCCCTTGACTCCCGGCCATTCGCGCAGGAGATGGAGCCATTTCCCCTTGAGCTCCCGCTCGGCCTGGATCCGCAGGTCGCGGTCGTCGATCGCGATCCCCTTCAGGACATCCTCGCCGACAATGACGGTATAGCTCGCCTTCATGGCAAGGAACTCTATGGGAAAGGAGTCGATGGACGAGTCGATATATTCCCTGTCCATGAACAGCATCCGCGAGAACCGCTTCTTCATCCACTTTTCCTGGACCGCCTGCGACTTCTCGACCAGCGGCAGGGTCATTGCGGAGAGAACGATGAGAAGGTTGATATCCGACCTGTCGGGGTCGAAGTGACTCCCTGCTGCGCTTCCATAGACAATTGCGGACAGCAGGTCGGGCCCGTAGCAAATTTTAAATTCCTCCGCCGCCTGCCGGGCGACGGCAATAGGATCGGTCAGTTTTCCCATGCAATGTTCCCTTTGTTGATTTGTACCATGCTTTAAAATCCCCGCGACGACCCGCCGCCGCCGCTCATCCCGCCGCCGAAGCCCCCGCCGAACCCGCCACCCCCGAAGCCCCCGCCGAACCCGCCTCCCGAGCCTCGCCCGCCGCCAAGGAAACTCGACGCAATGAATACTACGAGCAGGGTGCGGCCAAATCGCGTCCCGAGAAGGAGCGCCAGTACCAGGGCGATCAAAATCAGCTGCACCCACGAGATCCGCGGGAGCGAGCCCTGAGCCGAAGGTGTAACGATATCCGGATTGTTAAGCGTGATCCCCTTTTCATGGGCGACGACGCCGCCGATGGCGCCGCAGACCCCGAGCAGGCCGGGAGAATAATCGCCGGTTTTGAAGTACGGAATCCCGTATCCATCCAGGATCCTGCCGGTCTTCGCATCGTTGAGATACCCTTCGGCCCCATAGCCGACCTCTATGCGCACCCGGTGCGGGTTGAGCGAGAGCAGGACCAGCGCGCCCTCATCGGAGCCCTTCCTGCCGATGCCCCACAGCTTGTAGAGCTGCGCCGCATAGTCTTCAATCGTTACGGCATTCAGCGAATCCAGGGTGACCACCACGAGGCCGAATTGCGCCTGGTCCCAGAGCGCCTGCGCGAGCGTCGTTATTTTCTGCTGTGTCGGCGCATCTATGACATTGGCATAGTCTGCAACCGGGCCGGATGGGCGCGGCGGGAAGGTTTGGGCAAAGAGGGAGATGCAGAGGAGGAGGGTGCAGGTGATGCCCAGGAATAATTTACTCTTTGGAGCATCGTAATGAATTTGATTGTTCAAAGGATCCATCCTGCCGATCTCGTGATGTTTCGGGTATAACCAATATTAAATATAAATTTTAACGGTTTGAGGAATATTTGGATGGGAAGATTTAAAGATTAAAACGGGCAATTTGCCAAGTCAAGAAAATCAAAGTCAACTTCCGGGCGTTCCGGTGGGTCGCCCTGAAGGGCGCCCCACCGGCGCGCCTCCGCCGGGCTCTCGGCATAGCCGAGCCGGTNNAACACTGTCGGGGTCGCTATCGCTCTCCCCGACACCCTCTGTCCTCGCTAACGCAACGTCAAAATCGCCTCACCCCTTAATCCCCTCTCCACAAGTGGAGAGGGGAAGACGCTTTGCGGCAGGGGTGAGGCGACTGCGGGAAAGGGCGACCGCGGGTCGCCCCTACGGGGTTATAAAATCTTTCGTGTTCTTTCTACCTAATGGAGGCGTTGCGGAGGTACGCGAGCGCCTGCTGAGCTTAAGCGAGGCAGGCTTCGCCGCGTACTTCCGCTGGAAGGGGTGTGGCTGAAGACCCGCTTTGCGAGGCTTCAGCCCAGGGGGAACCGCCTAAGCGGTTCCCCCACCAAGGGCCTTGGAATTAAGCCCGGTTCCCCCACCTGAAAGACTGTCATTGCCGCATCCTCTACTTATATTTGAAATTCTTGGAACTCTCAGCCTTCAAAGAGCTATTTTGCATCTATTCATTTTTTTTAGACACGATTTACCTATAGAACATAATCAATAATAACGTTCCCCAATCGGCAGGAGGTTCAGTCTATGGCGTATACGTACCAGGATCTTAAGAAAAAGACCGTCGCGCAGCTGCGCGAAATTGCAAAGGGCGCGAAGAATGAAGCGGTTGCCGGCTACTCGCAGCTCAACAAGGAGCACCTGCTCCTCGGGCTCTGCAAGGCGTTCGGTATCGACAGCCGCGTCCACCACGTCGCCCAGGGCGTAGACAAGACCAAGCTCAAGGGCACGATCAAGCAGCTCAAGAAGGACCGCGACGAAGCGCTTGCCCAGCCGGAGAAAGATTACAAGAAGCTGAAGACCATCCGCCGTACCGTTCACGGCCTCAAGAGAGAGTTGCGAAAGGCCATGCTCTAGGCCCCGTGCGCCCATGGCCAAAAGACCGTCAGCTATCAATGTAATCTGGCTCTATCTGATACTTTTGAGCATTCTTACCGCTGCGTACAGCGGTAAGATGGAGTTGATTACCAAGGCCTCCTTCGACGCGGCAAAGAACGGCGTCATGCTGGCCATCACGCTGATCGGCGCCATGGCCCTGTGGCTGGGGATCATGAAGGTGGCGGAAAATGCCGGGCTCATGAAGATCGTGAGCAGGGCAATACGACCGATCATGACCTGGCTCTTCCCCGCGGTGCCGGCCGATCATCCCGCGATGTCGGCGATGATCATGAACATCGCGGCCAACATGCTCGGACTGGGCAATGCGGCGACCCCCATGGGAATCAAGGCCATGGGTGAACTTGACAAGCTGAATCCGCGCAAGGGCACGGCCTCCAATGCCATGTGCCTTTTTCTTGCCATAAACACCTCGAATGTTTCTCTCCTGCCGCTGGGCGTTATCGCCGTGCGGGCAGCAGCCGGGGCGACGAGCCCCGGGGCGATTCTGATCCCGACTTTTATCGCCACCTCGACCGCGACCCTCTGCGCCATTACCCTGGCGAAGTTTTTTGCCCGCCGCAGCCCGGACCCCGCTCCCCCTGCGCAGGAAGAAGCGGTTATACCGGCAGCCTCAGAAAACGGTGACGCCATCGAAGAGGTCCACCGGCCGGGCATGGTGGGAAAGCTTCTGGCAATCGGGGTCATTATCGCCTTTTTTGCCGCCATTCCATTTCATTATATAATCGCCCATCACCTGCCCCATTTTAATCTTCACCTTATCACCCGGGCGACCGGCTGGCTGGTACCCACCCTGATGGGTTTTTTCCTGCTGTTCGGCTATTTCAGAGGGGTAAAGGTTTACGAGTCGTTGACCGATGGCGCCAAGGAGGGGTTCCAGGTCGCCATCCGGATCATCCCGTTCCTGGTCGCAATCTTCGTAGCCATCGCCATGTTCCGGGAGAGCGGTGCGCTCGACCTCCTGGCAAGGGTCCTCAGCCCGCTTACCTCGCGCATCGGGTTTCCGATCGAGGCCCTGCCCGTTGCGCTTCTCCGGCCCCTCTCGGGTACCGGCTCATTTGCCGCCATGACCGAGGTGATCAACCGGGCGCCGGACAGCTTTGCGTCTTTTCTCGTCTCGGTGCTCCAGGGATCAACTGAAACCACCTTTTATGTGCTCGCAGTCTATTTCGGCAGCGTGGGAATCCGCCGCTCCCGCTATGCGCTTACGGTAGGGCTTCTGGCCGATGCGGTTGGGATCGGCGCGGCGCTCGGCATATCGCACCTGATGTTCCGCGTATGAACACTCCCTTCGAAAATGAACCGAAGATTCTCGCCTGGAAGAGGCTTGTCGCCGAAGCCGGATCGGCTATTCGCAGCCTGAACCCGATTGCCGTTCTCCGGAAAAAGAACGGCGACCTGCTCTTCGCCCTGGTCGATGCCGAGATCTCTGCTGCCGACGGACAGCCCTTGCCCCGCTACCTCTTTGTCAGGGGAGACGCCTGCCTCATCGTGCCGTTCATCCGCAATCGTGATACCGGCGAAGCAAAGTTCCTGATGATTCGCCAGAACAGGATCGGCAGCGGCGGACTCTCCCTCGAATTCCCGGCAGGCATGCTGGATAATGAAGTTGCCGACCCCCGGAAGGTCGCCTTGCGCGAACTTGCCGAGGAAACCGGGCTCACCGTCGGCGATAACGAACTCTTCCCGCTCTGCACTAAGAAGCTGTTCAGTTCGGTCGGGGCCAGCGATGAGGGGATCTACTACTTCGGCTGTACCCTTGAGGTCGGCACCGTTGCCTGGCAAAGCCTATGCAGCGGCATTCACGGCAATCCGGACGAGAATGAAAAAATATCCCTGGTCCTGCTCTCGCGGGCTGAAGCGGAAGCCGAAGCGACCTCTCTCCAGGTCTTCCTGGGCTTCAATCTGTTCGAGGCGCACCGCCCGAAATAAGGCCGGAGCTTCAAGAAGTTGCCCTGAATCCTATTTTTAACTATTTTATAAGACTATTTTGAAGGTGCCTCGTATCCCCCAAGGAGTGCTCAGTACATGACAACGAATAAACTACTTTCGCCTCTCATTCAAAAGGTGGCGGATTATAATGATCCTGAAGTGGTTCGCAATCTTAATCTTTACCCCTATTTCCGGCCGATTGAATCCGATCAGGCTGCTGAAGTAATTATTGAGGGTAAAAAAGTGTTGATGTTCGGGTCCAACAGTTACCTCGGGCTGACCAGCCACCCCAAGGTCAAAGAGGGAGCCATTGCGGCCATCCGCAAATACGGCACCGGGTGCGGCGGATCGAGATTCCTGAATGGAACCCTGGATATCCATATCGAGTGCGAGGCAAAAATTGCGAAGTTTGTCGGGAAAGAAGGTGCTCTGCTTTTTGCGACCGGCATGCAGGCCAACCTCGGCGGTATCTCATCCCTTGCCACCGGACGCGACGATGTTGTGCTCCTCGATAAGTTCGACCATGCCAGCATCCTCGACGGCGCCCGTCTCGGCATGGGGAGGGTATCGCGTTTTCAGCATAACGATCTTGCAAGCCTCGAAGCGCTGCTCGCGGCCTGCAAGCCGGAACGGAACAAGCTGATCGTGGTCGATGGGGTATTCAGCATGCACGGCGATATCGCTCCCCTTCCCGGAATCATTGACCTCGCGGAAAAGTACGGCGCGGCGGTGATGGTCGACGATGCGCACGGCATCGGTGTTCTCGGCGATCACGGAAGAGGCACCTGCAACCATTTCGGCGTCACCGACCGGGTCGATGTCATCATGGGTACCTTCAGTAAATCGCTGGCAACGGTCGGTGGATTTCTCGCCGGCGATGCCGCTATGATCGACTACCTCAAGCATACCTCCCGTGCACTCATTTTCAGCGCAAGCATTGCCCCGGCCAACGTCGGAGCGGTGATGGCGGCGCTCGATATCATCGAAGCCCAGCCCGAACTCATCCGGCAGCTGTGGGACAATACGGCACGCATGCGGACAGGGCTTCTCTCGATGGGTTACACGTTCCTCGGAAATCCTGAAACACCCATTCTGCCGGTCTTTATCGGCGACGATCTGATCTGTTTCAACATGTGCAAATCACTCCAGGAAAACGGCATCTTTGTCAATCCGGTTGTCAGCCCCGCAATCGAGCATGGGCATGCCCTCCTGCGTATCAGTCTCATGGCAACCCAGACTTTTGCCCAGATCGACCGGGCGCTCGAACAGATGTCCATCGTTGGAAAGAAACTCGGCGTCATCGCCGGCTGACAGATCCATCCGGGGAGGCATTGCATGTCCGTAACGGTACGATCGGTCACTTCGGCGAAGGATCGCAACACTTTCATATATTTGCCGGAGGCGCTTCATAAGGGTCATAAGGAGTGGCTTCCCCCGATCTGGAGCGACGAGAAGAAGTATTTCGATCCGGCAATAAACCCTTCATTCAAAACCTGCGATTACCGGATGCTCCTTGCGGAGAGGGACGGCAGGCCGGTCGGGCGCATCCTCGGCATCATCAACCGCCAGTATAATGAGACGCTTGGCGTAAAGAATGTCCGGTTCGGCTTCCTGGAATGCGGCAACGATCCCGAAGTATCCCATGCGCTTATCGCCGAGGTCGAGGCATGGGGAAAACAGCAGGGAATGACCAAGTGCGTGGGACCCTTCGGCTTTTCGGACCGCGACATCCAGGGCCTGCTCATCGAGGGATTCCAGTTCGAGCCGGTCGTGGACAGCGCCTGCAATTTTGAATTCATGCCCGACCTGGTAATCCGTGAAGGATACGAGAAAGAACTCGATTTCGTCATTTACCGGTATCCGCTTGCCAAGCCGCTTCCCGAGATTTACGACCGCATCTACAAAAGGGTTATAACCAAGAGTCCGTTCCGGTTTCTCGAATTCTCCTCGCGGAAACCGCTCAAGCGCTACATCGTGCCGGTACTGCGTCTCGTTAACGAATCGTTCAAGGACATCTACGGCTTCGTTCCCATGGACGAGGAGGAGATGTTCTACCTTGCCAAGCGCTACATTACCATTATCGACCCTCGTTTTGTGAAGATCATCACGACCGCCGAGAACCAGGTTATCGGATTCATGGTCGCGATGCCGAACCTCTACCGCGGCATCCAGAAGGCGCGCGGCAGGCTCTTTCCGCTGGGTCTGTTTGCCATCCTGCATTCGATGCACCACGCCGAATCGATCAATACGATGCTCGGCGCCATCCATCCCGACTACCAGAAGCGCGGGCTCGACATTTTCCTCTCGCTTGCAACCCTGTACTCGGCGAGAGATGCCGGGATGAAATACATGGACACCCACGTGGTCATGGAAGACAACCTGGCGATGGCCGACGAATTCAGGCGATTCGGCGCCGATCTCATAAAGAAATTCCGGGTCTACCGGAAGGCCCTTGCGTAAAGTACACAATCCCGGTGCCGTTGCTTTTTTCGTGGTATTATGCCGTTCGTGGTGAGCTTGTCGAACCATGAACGGCAGTTGCAGCGTTCCCCGAAGCGGAGGAGTTCATGAATTTTTATACCGATAAGAAAGTGGTCATTACCGGCGGATCGAGCGGCATCGGCAGGGCAGCCGCCCTGCTTCTCGCCAAGGCCGGAGCGAGCGTCGGCCTCATCGCCCGCGACAGTGCAAAGCTCGACGGCGTGGTGCGGGAGATGGAGCGCCTGGCGGTATCCGAACACCAGAAGTTCCAGTCCGTGGCCTGCAGCGTGGGCGATCGGGCGGCGCTCAATGAGGCCGCGCGTTCCCTGGTTACCAACCTCGGCGGCATCGATGTACTGATAAACAGCGCCGGCATCTCCTATCCCTCGTATATCGAAAAAACGCCTGATGACGTATGGGACTCCATGATGCAGATCGATTATATGGGGACGGTCAACAGCGTACGCGCTTTCCTTCCCGCGTTCATGGAAAAACAACGGGGTACCATCGTCAATGTTTCCTCGGTTGTCGGGTACATGGGGGTATTCGGGTACGCCGCCTATGGAGCGGCCAAGTTTGCCGTGGTCGGGTTCTCGGAGTGCCTGCGCCAGGACCTGCTCCCCTACAATATAACCGTGTCGGTCATCTACCCGCCCGACACCGATACCCCGCAGTGGCATGAGGAAAACAAGATCAAGCCGCCGGAGACGAAAGCCCTTTCCGGCAACATCAAGGTACTTTCGGCGGAACAGGTTGCCGCAGCCCTGCTTGCCGGCGCCGCAAGAGGCTCCTTTGCCATCGTGCCCGGGTTCATGAACAAAGTGACCTGGTTGCTGAGCCGTCACCTTCCCTGGCTTGTCTGGATGATCGTTGCCGGCGACCTGCGCAAATTCTGGAAAAAACATCCCCGGCAGTGGGCATAATTATTATTAGGATATGACGAGCTTCCCACGCTGCGCAGCGGCGATCATAAGCTGCCTTGCCATTTTTGCCGACGTTGGATGGGCACAGACCGACGTCCGGCTGTTCTTTATCGCCCGCACCAAAAACGCCAATACGGTGTGCTATGATGCGCGACTGGCCAAAAACGGCAGTCTCGATGTTCATGGGCCGATCCATGGCTATTGGACCCTCTGGGCTACCGACTCCACCGGCACCTCCAGGGAGGAGCTTAACGAGTTGGAAAAGAGAATGGCTTTCGGCTATTCGGTCAAGAAATGCACGCCGACCTCGTGCTCCATAAGCCTTGCAGCGCTTCGCAGCAGGACCGTCGAAGTATCCTTCCATGGAACGACGCCCCGTGCGGTAACGACCATCGCGGGAAAAACTTCCTACCTGAAGAAAATCTTTGTGGTGTCGGGCGGAGGGTTTGTCGTACCCCGGGTTTCATCCGCAACGCTCTACGGAACCGACACGGTAAGCGGGGCCGAGGTGCGGGAAACCATTACCCCGCGGTAGCCGCGTTCCCCTTCCCCGCAATCTGCGCAAGCGCCGCCAGCAGCCGCTCGTTTTCCTCGGGCAGCCGTACGGCAAGGCGGAGGTACTGGTTGCCGTCCTGGAATTTATCCGTGACATCCTTGACATAGATGGAAAACCCGGAAAGCAGTTCGCGCGTAAGGGTATCGGCCGGCGGCGCGCCCGGCGCAAGACGCAGCAGCAGGAAATCCCCGCTGCTGGCGAATACTTTTTCGACCTGGCTGCTCTCGCCGAGGCGCAGGAAAAAGGCCGCGCGATCCTTGCCGGTCTGGACAAAGGAAGCCTTGAGGGCAGTGCGGTGCTTCAGGATAACTTCGAGGTAGTTTTCCGCAAATGAGTTCATGTTCCATATCGGGACCATGCCGCGCAGGAACGACATGAGTTCGACGCTACTGGAGTAGGCGTACCCGAGGCGGATGCCCGGCACGCCCAGCGATTTGCTCAGGCTCTTGATGATGAGAATATTGTCCAGCGGCTTTTCTTCGAGAATCGAGAGGACCGAAGGCATTTCCGCAAATTCTATGAACGACTCGTCGACAATCACCGTCTTATCCGGCGACCGCGCCGCGAAATCGTGGATCCATGCCGTGGGGATTATCGAACCGGTCGGGTTGTTGGGATTCACAAATACCACGACCTCGGCGTTTGCCGCCTTCGATTCCACCTCCGCACAATCGATCCCCACCGCATCCGCATAAAAATCGTGGTCGCCGAAGATCCGGGAATACTCGCCGAAGGTGGGCCGGGGCAGCAGCGCCCGGCGTTTTCCGAACCGCTCGCGCACCAGGGGGTAGACCTGCGAGGCGCCGTTGAGCGCAAGGATGTTTGCCTCTTTGCACAGGAGAAACCACGACATCTTCCGGTCGAGCACCGACTGGCGCGATCCGTAGTTGTGGATAAGGTCGGGCAGGTAGGTACGCAACTCGGAAATGATGGAATGGTTGGGGAAATACATGTTGCGGATGAAGCAGAAATCGAGCACGTCGTAGTTCCAGTACCCGCCGAAATTGCGTTCCAGGATCTCCTTACGGTTCTGGTTGAAGGTGAACTCCGCCACCTGGAGATCGTTCGGGTCGTCGACCTCGGACCACTTCTCCCCTTCCACGATCTCCGCATGGATCGTCTCTTTCTGCATATAAATGAGGATACCGAGGATGAGTTCGTAGTAGATGTTCCCGTCGATCGCATTGGCATAGTACACCAGGAGCTTCTTGAACGAGGTCTCGCAGAACTCCCGCGAGAACTTGTAGATGTTAAGCGTCTTGTACTTGTCGGAAAAATCGAAATTTTCCGGCTGCAGGTGGGGCGGAATGACGTCGGTGATGCGCCCTTCCTTGACTGCCACGACCGTGCCGTCCATGCCCTGGCGGAACTTGTCGACGAGCGCCACGTTTTCGTAGGGCGAGCGGAGGAGCCGGGCGATGATCTCGGGCCGGTAGATGAGGTCGGATTCGATCAGGATGATGTCGCTGTCGATGGTGAGCGATTCGAACGCCAGCGCCATGGAGTAAATGTTGTTGGTCTCGCGGTACTTCGCGTTATGCACGAAGGTGAAATTGACATTTTTAAATTCGCCGGTGAGGTACCCGGTAAGCTCGACTGCCCGGTAGCCGGTAACGACGGCCATGTCGGTGATGCCGTTGGCCAGGAGGCCTTCCACGATCCGGCCGATGATGGTCTTTCCGGCCACCATCAGCATGGTCTTATGCTGGGCATCCGTGAGCGGCCGCATGCGGTTTCCGAAGCCTGCTGCCAAGATGATTGCTTTCATCGGTTTTTCCTGTTCGGGGCGGTGAGAAGCGGCTGATGCAAGACATTAAAATATAGTAGGTGGTGTAAGCGGCAACGATCGCCACGAGGGTGCGGTGTCGTCCTGCAGTGCCAATGCTACAGCGCCTGCACCCCGTACTTTTTCATGAGATCGAGAATTTTGCGCTCATGCGAGTCCGACTGTCCGGAAAGCTCCTGGAAGAGCATTATGGCATTCGAACTCGGTTTGAGGTTTAAAACATACTGGTAGTAGTATTCGACCGAACTGCTTTCAAACTCCAGCGATCGGCGCAGCGCCTCGGCGAGCGTGGGGGTGCGCTGCCGGAAATCGACAATGGTGCCCTCGATGGCGGCGTTTATCGAACGCACTTTTTCCAGGTCCGTATCGAGCGCTTCGAAGGGGAAGAGGCCCTCCTCGAAGAAATAGTCCCGCCCGCTCTGGATGATCGCCGCGTGATTCTCCTCCTCGGCCACGAGATTCTGCCATACCGCGCGTTCCTCCGGAAACAATTTCTCATAGAGGCGATAGAGTGCGGCGACATAGCGCTCCATGCGGATGGCTTCGTTGAAAATCAGCTCAATGGTGGAGTCCATGGGATTAAAAAACTATATTGAATGAGGCATAAAAGCCAATGATGCGGTCAAATCCTTTAAGCAGGCAGTGCAGGGGAGCTTTCCAATCGGGTATGTTTTTTTTAATATCCGCCTGATTTTGAAATATATAGTTTCTATACTATCCAATAACCGGGAAGGAGCAGTTATGAGAGGAAAAATGGCATTGATGGGCTTACTTGCTTCTCTGGTCCTGTTGGGAGGCACTGCCTGCTGGGCAACGCCCGATGCCGACGATCTGATCCGGATGGCAAAGTCCGGGGTCGATGAAGAGGTACTCATGGCATATATTAAGGCCGCGCCCGATACCTTCGACCTGAGCGCCGACGACATCATCTCGCTCAAGGACCTCGGGGTTCCCTCCAAGGTAATTTGCGAAGCGATGCTTCACGGCCACACCACCGATACCTCCCTTGTCGCCGCCGCAAAGGAAGAGATCCAGCAGGCGACGAGCGATACCGCGGCTGCTGCGGCAGCGGAGGCGCCTGCGGCTGAAGCGTCGGCTGAAGCGCCGGCTGAAACCGCGGAAGTTTCGACCTCGGCCGCGATCGCCCCGCCATCCGACTACCAGAACATTTCATTCTTTTACGCGGCGCTCTATCCCTACGGTAACTGGCTGAATATCAGCGGCCAATGGTGCTGGCAGCCGACCGCGGAGACCGTGAACCCCGACTGGACGCCTTACTGCCGCCACGGCCACTGGGTATGGTCCGACTGGGGATGGTGCTGGGAATCCGACTACTCGTGGGGCTGGGCACCGTTCCATTACGGTCGCTGGTTCCGCGACCCGCAGAACGGCTGGTGCTGGGTACCCGACGCCGAGTGGGGACCGGCATGGGTCGCCTGGCGCACCGGAGACGACTATTGCGGCTGGGCTCCCCTGCCGCCGGGCTCCCGATACGACCAGGACGGTTTCTATTTCCATAACTCCCGCGTGGAGGCGGGGTTCGATTTCGGCTTAACTTCGCGCGATTTCTTCTTTCTCCCCAAAGGCAACTTCTGCGATCCGCATCCCTGGGTCCACATAGTTCCCGCAGCCCGTGCGGGCGATGCCTTCAACCGGACAGACTTCCAAAAGGACGCCTACCGGTTCGATAACGGTCATGTCTTTAACGGCGGCCCGCATATCGACGATATCAGCCGCGCCACCCACCGGGAGATCCAGCCCATCACCATCCAGGAGAATGCCGTCCGGCCGGGCAAGGCCATTCCCCGGGGCCAGCTGCGGGGCGATCACCTGGTTATTTACAAGCCGGCAATAGCTTCCACGGCGCCGTTCAGCCCGACCGTTATCAAGGCGGAATTTGCCAAGAGATCTGTCGGCGGTCTTCTGGTGCAGACGAGCACCAAGATTAAGAATCATGTCCAGCGGCAGAACGATGCCTGGCACCAGGCGCTCAAGATCCAGCAAGCTAACGCGTCCTCCGCGGCACAGCGGCAGAGTGCGCTGCAGCAACAGGCCAGAAGTGAACCCGATCCTCAGAAATCCGCCTCAATAAAAGCTGAAGCGGATGTCCAGTCGATGCGGGAGCAAAATGCTACCACGCATGCCAGCCATATCAAGTCGTGGAACCCGCCTGCGGAGAATGCTCCGGTCATCATTCCGAGGTCACGAGTCATTGCATCCGACCAGACCCCCGAACGGTCGAACAAGATTGTCCGGCAGCAGGTCCGCAGCGAAGCGGTACGGGAGGACCAGCAGAGCAGGAATGCGGAAAACATGGTGAGGACGGTAAGGGCGGCGCCGGTTCAGCAGCAGCTGAGGGAGCAACCAAGGGAGCAACCAAGAGCGCAGCCTCAACAGCAGCAGAATCGG
>PLTF01000046.1 GCA_003164335.1 Fibrobacterota bacterium | reverse complement strand
TGTCGAGAAAAGTCTACCACCTCATGAACTGCTTCTCCTTGCCGCAGGTTGCGGCAGTGAGCTTGAACTCGTGGTAGAAGGGGTTGATGAAGATCTTGCTATGAATAAAGTTGCAGGCTTGTTTTAACCAAGGGGTATCGGCTATCAAATAAAATTGCTTAATAGGTACACTTTATCCTGCAAGAGGCCGGAGATACAATGATATATCCTAAATGCAAAGCAATCATAGGTATTCCTTTCGTGGTGCTTTTCATTCTGCTTCCCTTGGAGGCCGGAGCACAAAACATCGAGGTGGGCGTCAGATACAATCCCGAATTTACCGGTCTTATAAATAAGAACGATATGACTGCCGGAAGCGCGCTGCAACGTACCGGCAATTTCGCATACACGGGTTCTTTTGGAGCCGGAGCGGTTCTCAATATCAATAAGCATTTTGGATTGGCGGTTGACTTTTTATTTTCACGGGAAGGTCAGAGATTTGAGGGATATTTAGGCAGCAATCCTTCGGATGCATCCACGTATGGTTCAGTGGTCAATACCCAGGTTGTTCTCAATCACCTATCGGTAGTTGGAGATTATGTGGCTAAGGCCGAATTGAATTATTTCAAGCTTCCGCTCATGATATCCCTTACCTCCGATAATACCAGGCCTTTATTTTTCACACTGCTCATTGGTCCTCAGGTTGATTTTTTGCAGGGTGTTGCGCAGGAAGTGAATCATACGGACGAGACTTATCCGAACACCGATATTACTCCCTATGATTTATACAAACCCATTACGATTAATGGAGTTCTGGCATTGGGCGGCGCTTGCAATATCTCTTCACGCCTGGTGTTGTCGGCAAGGGTACGAGGGGACTATGGTTTTGAAGACGTAGAGAATAAAGAGGTGATGGTACGTTATAATGGCGCTGCACCTGTTCGCTTCTATTCTCCGGAACGTGGAGCTACTCATTGCATCACCGGAGGATTAATGATCGGATTGGATTATAAAATATAACAAAGGTGGCGGGATAGCCTGGAAAGGTCCGCGTATGGCAGCGCTATGAATGCTCATCATAAGCACCAAAGGGTAACTCAATGTTGAAGAAAAATGTTATGGTTGGCAATATCTAATGTATTTCTCGGAAGGGTTTACCATGAAATATGAATTTGCTTATTTCATTATTGTTTTCATCGCCATGGCAATTATGGCGTCGGTATTTTTACTATTTTACCTGAATAAAGCCGGGAAAATCAACGGAAAGATTATAAATATCAATGAAGACAGCGACGAAATTTATTATGAGCTATTCCAGGACTATGAATGTTCTGAAAAAATGTGTGGGCTTACCAATTGCGTCTACGATGTTGCTATTAGCGACATTTTGCCGCTTATAGATAACCCGAAATTCATTTGCAAGAGTTGCGAACAGGTTGCAAATGATAAAAACAATCTTTGCCGGCCGGAAGCTCTATCCGAATTCAGGAGAATGTAATTGAAACATATCCATGGCAATATGAACCACGTTTCACAAAAGGATTAAAAATGCGTGTCTTATTTATGCTGTTGAGCCTTGTAATCTCTTTATCGGCATCATCATGTGCCGTTTATTTTCCTGGCTTCGGCCATCATGCCTATTACGTTGAAGCCGTATCCCCCGGACCAGGTTATGTCTGGATAGTTTATGACCACCCTGATGACCGGGGACACCGGGGCGAATGGCGAAGATAGGTTAAGGGTTATTTGCGCTCATCGTGGTATTGACGCAAATAACCTGGTGACTTAAGCAAATGGCTTTTGAAATGAAAATAACACCGTGGCTGCACGAGGTCATATAATAGAATTTGCCGGGGCAAGCTGGGTGAAAATGAATATACTGGCCGGCGGGGCAGCTATAGAAGACTCCCCGAAGCAGAGCTTCGGGGAGTCTTCTATAGGAGAGGAAATATTTGTAATGCGCTCGCTGTGCCTGTTCAAAGGCTCTGGGCGAATAAAATGAGCAGTCTGTACAATAATTAAACCATAATGACCCGTCCAACGGCCAAGTCGATACTTATTCAATAAATCGTAATTTCATTATCCGATACGCTGGTGATATTAATAAATTCTCCGCTATTTTATTAACCCAAGCCCCCGCACAGCTCCCTTATTTTCTTCACCAGCTCCTCGGAATATGTTTTATTGACCACTGCACATCCCTCCAATCCAAGTCCTGTAACATATTCCTCATCGTAGGCGGTAACGATGATGACCTTTATTGCGGGATACTTTTTCAGCTCCGCGGCAAACTCATCTCCGGGCATCCCCGGCAGGGAGAGGTCCACGATTGCAACATCGGGTTTGAGCCGCGGAATATGTTCGAGCGCTACCTCCGCCCTTTCAAATTCGCCGATAATCTCCATATCCTTTTCGCTCTTCAGCATGAGCTGGAACAGCGTTCTCCAAGTCTCGTCATCCTCCACAATCATTACTTTTATGGACATCGGTAATCTCTTTTCGAGCCGGGTAGTGTGCGCGCCTATGCTGCGTCGGCGACCGACCTGTTGACGTCCAGCCAATAATGGAGGACCGCATTGAGCTCTTCGGTAAAAGAGATAAAATCGAGATTTTTATTGAGGTAGCTGTTTGCTCCCGCATCATATGCGGCTTTCAAATCGGAGCCGCGGGACGACGCGGTATGCACCACCACGGGAACATAGCGGGTCTTGTCATTTTTCCGGATTTCTTTTAAAATATCGAGGCCGCTAATGCCCGGCATATAAAAATCCAGGAGAATCAGATCGGGTTTGTTTTCCCGGCGGATTAATTCGATGGCCTCTCTGCCCTCTTCGGCGTGTTCTACCATACAGTGCGGCCAGATTTTCTCTATCGCCTTTTCAGTAGCAAAAACGAATGCGGGATCATCATCAACAACGAGTATTACCTTACGGTTCATCACCGTCTACCTCCCTCATTTCTTAAATGACTGTTTTATCAGGGATTGCGAATGAAATTGTCGCACCATTCCCAACTTCGCCATCGGCCCATACCCCTCCACCGTAGCGGTCTATGATACGTCGGATTATCGCAAGCCCTATGCCAATATCGGAAAGGATGAGGGATGAAGGATGAAGAAAGATTGTAATTCAAAGTCAAAGCCGGGGCGACCGCGGGGCAAAAGGAAAGGCTTCAGGCTTCAGGGAAAGATTTAAAAGCGATCTTTTCTTATGTCCTTTTTATGTGTTTATACCTAATGTGAGCGTTGCGGGAGAACGAGGGCGCCCGCAGAGCGCAAGCGAGGCAGGCATCGCCTCGTTCTTCCGCAGGAGGGGGTGTGGCTGAAGACGCGCTTTGGCGGCTTCAGCCCAGGGGGAAACGCCGTAGGCGGTTCCCCCACCAGGGGCATTTGATTTAAGCTCGGTTCCCCCGCCAAAAGCATATACCGGTATCTATCTCCTATCTCTTCCACCGGGAATGAGTATTTTTTCTGCTGCATAATTTCGCCTATACTATTGTTTAATAACGATAATCAAAAACCCTTTGGCAGAAAGAACTCCATGCCCCGGCTGAGCGACCTTTTATCCGACAAACTCAAGGCGCAGCTTATCGCGGAAATGAAAAAGAAGGCTCCGCCCGTGCCGTCGCCCGCGCCCAGGGTTGCGCCGCCGGCTCCTCCCAAGGCCCCGCCTGCACCGGCGGCTGCGCATCACGAACGCCGGCAGGGCGAGCGCCATCCGCTGCCGGCCATGCAGGTCCCGGATTTCGTGGCAGTGGATGTCGAGACGACCGGGCTCGATTTTTCGACCGACCGCATCATCGAAATCGGCGCCGTGAAGTTTATCGGCGGCAAGGCTTCGGGCGATTTCTCGTCATTCGTCAATCCCGGCATGCCGATCCCGGCGGTCATTACCGACCTCACCGGCATAACCTCCGCCGATACCGAAACCGCGCCGAACTTCGAGACCGTTGCGCCGAATCTCCTGGCGTTCATCGGCGACCTGCCGGTCTGCGGGCACCAGGTCATTTTCGATCTCACCTTTATCAACAAAGCGCTCGAACGGTGCGGGCTCCATACCATCGGGGAGAAGTCACTTGACACAGCGCTCCTTTCCAGGCTCCTGCTCGAAAGCGGCATGCGGTTCTCGCTCAAATCGGTGAGCGACAGCCTGGACGTCACCCTTGACAATGCGCATCGCGCGCTCTTCGACGCCCGGGCAACGGGTGAGATTGCGGTTCTGCTCCTGCCGAAGCTCTCACGGCTCCCGCAGCGCGTCCGGCAGACCATGGCGGCGGCGGCCCCGGCCTCGTTCCTGAAATCGCTCATTTTCAAAACGCTGGGCGACGCGAGGCCCCGGGTGATCGTCCGGGAGCGGGGCGAAGCCACGGCCATGGCAAAACTGGCATCGCCGGAAACTTTCCGCGAGATCGATGTCGAGGCGGCGAAGGCGATCTTCTCTCCGGGAGGACGGCTCGAAACGGCGTTGCCGGGTTTCGCCCTGCGCGAATCGCAGCGGACCATGGCCGCCGACGTCGCCGGCGCCTTCAACACGAGCTCGATACTCGTCGCCGAGGCCGGTACCGGCACCGGTAAATCGCTCGCCTATCTCGTTCCCGCGGCGCTCTGGGCGCTTGAAAACGGCTGCCGGGTCCTCGTGGCCACCCGGACCCGCAACCTGCAGGACCAGCTCCTTTCAAAGGAACTTCCTCTCGTTAACCGTCTCATGGACGGAAAGCTGCTTTTCAGCACCCTCAAGGGCCGGGGAAACTACCTCTGCCTGAACCGCTTCGAGCGGCTGCTCCGCGGCGAGGCCGGGAATCTTTCCATTCGCGAGCGGTTCGCCATCCTCCCGCTCATTCCCTGGGTCGAATCGACCCTCACCGGCGATATCGAAGAGCAGAACCAGTTCAATCCGAAGTGGTTCGGGAAGGTCTGGGACCTTATTTCGGCAGAGGGCCGTGGTTGCGAGGGCCGCCGCTGCGGCTTTTTCAAGACCTGTTTTCTCCAGCGCGCCCGGCAGAAGGCCGCCGGATCGCACCTGGTCGTCATAAACCACGCGCTGTTCTATGCGGAAATGGGCATGGCGAACCCGTTCCTGGGGCCGATCGACTCCATCATTTTCGATGAGGCGCACCACCTTGAATCCGGCGGCCACCGCTGCCTGCGTGTCGAGCTCGACACCAACCGGGTCTCGCTGTTCCTCGAAGAGCTCAACAATCTTGTTCAGTCAATGGGCGACCTCAAGGGGAGCATGGGGATTGCAACGTGCGGCAAGGACCTGAAGTCGCAGCTCAAGCGCGTGCGAAAGTACTCGCAGTCGCTCCTCGAATCGGTCCAGGAGTGGGCGAAGGCCCACCGGGGGGAAGACGGCGGGCGGGCCGAATACCAGATCCCGGTTCACGAGGACGACTGGTCGTCAAACGTCGAGGCGCCGGCATTCAACACGTCGCTCGAAGCGCTGCGCGATCTGCTCTACCAGTTGAAGCAGGAGCTCGCCGCCGACGGCGGGAATGATCTCGAACTTGTGAAGGAAGCCGCGGGTTCCTGCCAGGAGCGAACCTCCCAGCTCATAGCCGATCTCGGCTATCTCATTGCGGCAAGGACCGAAGACCACGCCTTCTGGGTCGAGGGGAATTTTGACAAGGGGTGGACCAAGCTGTGCGGCGTGCCGCTCGATATCGCGGCGCTGCTCTCCCCGGTCTGGCAGGCATGCCGCGGCGCCGTAGTCTTTACTTCGGCGACGCTCTCGGTGGCGCGGTCGGTTGATTATTTCTTCAATGGGGCCGGGCTCGAACCGCTTAAGGCGCGGACGGCGGTCTCGTTTTATTCGGCTCCCTTCGCCAGCCACCAGACGATCATGGGAGCGGTGCGGCGCGCGCCTGACCCCGACTCCCGGGAATTTCCGGGCTATGTCGCGGCCATGGTCGGCGACCTGCATGCCGCGCACGGGAAGAATATCCTGGTGCTCTTTACCGCTAACGCCCTGCTGTCGGAAACCTATGCCTGCCTGCGCGCGAATCCGGCAATTGCAAAGCAGAATATTCTCGCCCAGAACATCAGCGGCGGCAGGCACGCGCTCCTCGAACAGTTCAAGGGCGACCGGAAGATGATCCTCCTCGGGACCGACAGTTTCTGGGAGGGCATCGATGTTCCGGGCGAGACCTGCGAAATCGTCATCATCACGCGCCTGCCCTTCCCGGTTCCCACCCATCCCCTGACTATGGCGATTTCCGAAAAGATGACCCGCATCCACGGCGAATCCTTCATGTCGTATGCGGTTCCCGAGGCGGTCATCCGCTTCAGGCAGGGAAGCGGGCGGCTTATCCGCTCTGCAGCCGACCGGGGTGCGCTCCTGGTTCTCGACCACCGTATTCTTACCAAAGGGTACGGAAAACATTTCATCCGGTCGCTTGACGGATCGTTCCAGGCCTTCGACGACCGGACCGCAGCCCTGGACGGCATCCGGGGATTTTTCGAAGCGGGTCCGTCGGCCGGGGATAGCTCTTCGGTGACGTATGTGCCCTTTGACGAGGTGTAATACATGATCCGGAAGAGATCCCTGCTCGCCGCAGCCCTGCTCCTCGCCGCACACTGCGGCTTTTACAGCTTCTCGGGCTCATCACTGCCAAGCGACCTCAAAACCGTTGAAATCCCGCTCTTCGGGAACCAGTCGCTCGAATCGGACGTGGCGGATGCAACGACAAGCGCGCTTTCCACGGCAATCGTCACCGGCAACCTGCTCAAGATCGTCCAGCACGACGGTAATGCCACGATCACCGGGAACATCACCTCCTACGCAAATGTCCCCTATACCTTCAGCGCCAGCGATACGCGCCAGGTCAGCGTACAGCAGTACGTGGTGCGGATTACCGCCTCGATAGAATTTACAAATAACAAGAAGAACAAAGATATTTACAAGGGGACCCTGACCGGCGAGGGAATTTACAATTTACAGACGGAATCCGAACAGACCGGCAAGACCAAGGCCATAACGCAGCTGGTTACCCTGATTATCCAGAATTCGGTGCAGGGCTGGTAGGGCGATCGAGGACGGCTGCAAAACCCCATGGCGTCGTCGCACTGCATCGCCGTATCGCCATGGATACGTCTGCTTCGTGCTCCTGGCCCTGGGGTTTTTCGCTCGTCCCCGGGCCTGAAATTTTATTAAGGGATAAACTCTTACCGAAAAATGGGCACAACGACCAGGCAGGCTACAAACACCAGCCACAGGCTGAATGACAGCACGTTGACCAACCGGCGACGAACCGGCATCGGTACCGGCATGAACACTCCTCCGATCCTCTTCATGAGAATATTTCCCGTCAAAGCTCCGGCGGAATGCAGGGTGCCGGGACACAAGGTGATCGCCGCATAGAACTTCAGACAACTAATGATAACATTCCGCCGACGGAATGGCAACCTGCCCGAGAGCCGGAGCCGACGATCCTGCTTGACGAAACCTCTTCGGCCGGATATAATCGATTCCGGGAGAACCGCATGATAAGCGTCATTGTCTGCACGGCAAAAGAGGGAGACTCGGCAGATGTTCACGAGCGTAATGTCGTGAAAACCATCGGCGCACCCGTCGAATACCTGCGGATCGATAACCGGGGCGCCGCTTCGGGCATCTGCTCGGCCTACAACCGCGGTGCCGGGGCGGCACAGGGCAACCTGCTGGTCTTTGTCCATGACGACGCCTTTTTCATGCAGCCGGGCTGGGGCGCCGTTCTTAATGGTAAATTCGGCGCCGATAAGACACTCGGTATGCTGGGAGTCGCCGGCACCCAGTATCTCTGCCGCGACAAGATGTCCTGGACCGCCGCCGGGATGCCCTTCATGAAGGGAAGGGTGGTTCACGATATAGCCTCGTCCGGGGAATTTTTCATGTCGGCATTTTCAGCCGAGCCCGGCGACGACGAGGTAGTTGCGGTTGACGGTCTCTTCTTCGCCATCCGGCGCGACCTTTTCAGCCGGATCCGGTTCGACGAGGAGAATTTTGACGGCTACCACTTTTACGATCTCGATATCTGCATGCAGGTCCGCCGAAGCCATACCATCGCGGTTACCTGGGATATTCTCATCAAGCACTGCTCAGAAGGCAACCCGGACGACGTGTGGCGGCGATACGGCAGGAAGTTCCTTGAAAAGTACCGCGACGAGCTCCCGGCGAGCTGCGGCAGCGGCGGCGAGCCCGATTTTACAGAAAAGAGAATGCCGGGGCTTACATTCGATCTGCGGGGGAAGGCGCGGCGGGAGATTATTTGCTGAAGAGAGATTGGAAGTATGGGTGCTTGCTCTGGTGGGGGAAGTTTTGCAGGCGCTTATTCCGACCCATACCGCGTCGGGTCTTCGATTCCGGCCTCGATAAACCCCTTCCTCCGGATGATACAGCTATCGCAGGCCCCGCAGGCGAACCCGTCCGCGGTCGGATCGTAGCAGGAGTGGGTACGCCCATAGTCAAGCCCGAGGGAGGCTCCCGTTCGGATGATAGCGGCTTTGGTCAAGTCGATGAGCGGCGTATGAATGACAATGCGCCTGCCTTCGACCGCCGCCTTAGTAGCTAAATTGGCCATTTCCTGGAAGGCGTTGATAAATTCGGGCCTGCAATCCGGATAGCCGGAATAGTCGATTGCATTGACGCCGATGAATAAATCGCCGATGCCAAGCACTTCTGCCCAGCCCAGCGCGAAGGAGAGGAAAATGGTGTTACGGGCAGGCACGTACGTCGAGGGGATCCCGGTTTCGGCCGAAAGGTCGCGATTCTTGGGAACCGCGCTCAGGGAAGTGAGCGAGCTGCCGCCGAAGGCGCGGAGGTCGATCTCGACGATCCGGTGTTCAACGACGCCAACCGCTTCGGCCACGCGCTTTGCGGCTTCGAGTTCGACGCGATGACGCTGCCCGTAGGAAAAACTCAGTGCATAGAGCCCATAGCCTTCAGCTCGCGCAATCGACGCGCAGGTAGCGGAATCGATGCCGCCGCTGAGCAGTACTATACCGTTTTTCGTCGGTGCAGCCGTCATACTCCCCGCCTTTCGCCCCAGAGAAGCTTGTGCAGCTGGACCCCCAGCCGCACGGGCGCGTTCTCTTCGATAATCCATGCCGCCAGCTCCGCTGGCGAAAGCTGCACCATATTCGGCGAGAAGAGCACCTGGACGATTTCGTGGAGCGCCTCGCGGTAAACGACAGCGAGCGCCCAGAGAAAATCGCTTTTGTCGGAAATGACGAACTTGCACTCGTCTCCTGCGACCAGGCAGCTGAAATTCTTCTCCAGGAACGATCCATCGTGCCCGCTCGATGGGCATTTTATGTCGACGATCCGGAGGACGGGAGGCTGTACTATCCCAATATCCAGCGTCCCGTTGGTTTCAACGAGAACGGTATAGCCGAGGTCGAGGAACCGGTTGCACAGGATCGGTGTTTCGGGCTGCAGCAGGGGCTCGCCTCCGGTGATCTCGACAAGCCGCGTCCGGTGGGTCCGTACCTCATCGACGATGGACTCAAGAGTCTGCTCCGTGCCGTCATGCTGAGCATATTCGGTGTCGCAGTAGCTGCACCGGAGGTTGCAGCCTGCAAGCCGGACAAACGAGCAAACCCTGCCTGCGTGGGTTGATTCGCCCTGGATGCTTTTGAAGATTTCGCTGACGTTCACCATGTCCTATTTGTAATAGGCAGCGCAGCTGCCCGGTGTTTCGTACACCTCGACCCGCGAAACTTTCCCGGCCCAATCCGCAAGCTCTTTTTCGAGCTTTTCGTAAATATAGCGCGCGATATTCTCGGATGAGGGATTTATGCCGAGCGGATCGAGAACGAGGTTGAGGTCGCTGTGGTCGAAGGTATTCAGGATGGAGCGCAGGCGGGCTTTAAGCACTCGGAAGTCGATGCCGAGGCCTGCGACATCGAGAGTTTCACACTCAACCCGGGCGCGAACGAGCCAATTGTGGCCATGGAGCTTTTCGCAGGGCCCCTGATAGTTCCTGAGCCGGTGTGCGGCGGAGAAGGTAGATTCGACGGAGATTTCGTACATACGTTAAGTGCCTTTGGTCGTGGTTTTGAACCTTTTGACCTCTCCCCGTTCCCCTCCCCTATCAGGGAGGGGATAAATCAGAAGTGAGAGGTTAAACGCTTCGCGGATGAAAAGTCAAAGTCAACATGACCTGCTTTTGATCGCGGGCCGGAGGGAAGGTCCGTCTCATGGGGACCTCTAAAAATTCCGTTCATGGTTCGACAGGCTCACCACGAACGGCCTTTTTCCTGAACTTTGACTGATATCCGTTCGTCCTGAGCTTGTCGAAGAACGATATTTTGGATTTTTAGAGATCCCTTCTAAAATTACAAGATTTCTTCGGCCTTATTCAGCCATTTATTGAGACATTCAGCGTCTTTGGCGACATTGGTTCGATTATGCTGACGGATACAATCAACCATTTGTGCGGTATTTTTGGGTGCGATGTTTTTGTCAGACAGGCATTCGCCGGCTCTTTGTTTGGAAAAGCCTTCAGTTCCTTTAACGCCGGAAAAGGCGAGAACCCAGCCTTCATGCATGGCATGGCGCACCCGCCGATTATTTTGATTGATGGATATTCTTTAGATGCTCTTAAAATACCGCTTTCGATATCCCGTTTCCGGTTTCTATTATAGTCGCTATCCCCATCAATATCCCTTGAAAAGGCAAGAACGTCACAATCATGCGTTTTCGCCAACATGCAAGCACCACGAACGGCTTGTTCTTCCGGCTTTAAATGAATGCCTGTTTGAAGGAGATGTCCCAGAATTAGTTG
>PLTF01000011.1 GCA_003164335.1 Fibrobacterota bacterium | reverse complement strand
CAACTAAAAACGGGACATTTCCTGAGGCTGCCGGAATCCGCATTGCCGGCCTTGATCGCAAACGTGTCCGGTTTGCCCTTTACCATAGCCGTGACGTAGGTATAGGGGACAGACGAGTCGGCAGAATTCAAACCGGTTTTTCCTCCGGAAAACAGATTGTTCTCAAGATCCGCCATCACCCAGGGGCCGCTGCCGCTGCCGCTTCCCCACCAATTGTTGGTTCCGATATAAATTGCTTCCATAGTGCCGGCGTTGTCGTCCGAGTCGTTTGTTTCAGCATTCCCATAATCATTGCAGCATCCTCCATTCACATGCTTCCCGCTTGCCACTATGTACTCCCCCTCAGGCTGGTCGCCGGTCGCAATCCCCGAGGTGGAATCGTTCCTATAACCGTTCCCGGATTTCATGTAGATCCCGTACACCGGATGACCGTCGACATATACCTTGAGAGCAGCCGCATTTGCCGCAGAATCGGGTTTTTCAGCGGCCCCGCCTCCGGGAGCGGGTTTGAGGTTGTTGCCTTTCGGCGACTGGTCGTAGATAATTGAGATGGTGCCTGTTGTACCGCTTAAGAATGAGTCCTGCGCAGCTGCGTCGGCAAAGCCTCCCGGGGTCAGGACGCCGATATCTTTGGTTTTGCCGTCCGACTTGCGCTTAACCTGGTAGAGAGGCCCGTTATACGAGCTGTAAAGGGCTCGCACCGTACTGTGCGCCGCAACACACGGCGTTCCTCCGGCGGCATAGATGTCGCAGGGACATTGCTGTGCGGAAATATCTGCATGAAAAGCGACAACCATCACCACAGCAGATAATCCGATCAAACTTTTGCATAGACAAGGGTGTCGCATCCGTGTTTCCTTAATTGAAGATAAATTTTATATCGCCCGTTATTGCAATCCCGGCGGTTCGGATTACATTCCGAGATAAAAACCGCCTGCCGGTTGTACGAAATCAAAAAAACGCGATGGGAACCGTATTAGAGTACCAATACACTCAATGGGTTTCAGAAATAGCCCCTTTCGGGTTGAACTCGATGGAAACTCCTGATGTTATAAATTACTCTGCGGGATTGATCATGTCAAACCAATTTTGCCGGGAAGTTGCCGATGCATTCACCCTCGAAATCTTAAAAACCTGATCTCATGCCAAGGCATTATCCTGCGGCAGAATGGCGATCGAAGGCCTGAACCGCGTTCGCCAGCGCCCGAATATGTTCCGGGGTTGTCCCGCAGCAGCCGCCGATTATGTTTGCGCCGGCTGCAATAAGTTCCGGAACGACTGAGGCGGCAGCTGCCGGCGACCAGGGATAGACGATTTCGCCGCTTTCAACCACCGGCATGCCCGCATTCGCATGGATCAGCACCGGGATGTCCTTATTGACAGTTCGTATTTCCCGCACGATCCCGACCATGGCTTCGAAGCCGCACCCGCAGTTGGCCCCGATCACGTCGGCACCCCCGGCTATAAGCGCCGCTGCCATTTCTGCAGGCGTCACCCCCATCATGGTCCGGTATTCATCCAGCTTCGTTTTTTCAAAGGCAAAGGTACAGATCGTTTCAAGCGACGTCGTTTCCTTGACGGCCCTTATGGCCGCCATTGCTTCGTCAAGGGCCGACATGGTCTCGATGCAGATCGCATCGGCGCCGCCCCGTTCGAGCGCGACAGCCTGTTCGCCGAAAGCCGCACGAAGTTCGTCTTCGGCAACATCGCCCATCATGAGCAGTTTCCCGGTCGGGCCCACTGAGGCGATGACCCGGCGGTCTCCGGCTGCTTCGCGGGAAATGGCCGCAGCGGCATAATTGATTTCCGCGACGCTTCCGGCGAGCCCGAAATGATCGAGCTTGAACCGGTTCGCGCCGAAACTGTTCGTTTCGATCATGTCGGCTCCGGCGGCGATATAGCTTGCCGCTATCGCCCGAACATCCTGCCGGTGCGTCAGGCACCACGCTTCGGGACATTCGCCGGGCTGCAGCCCCTTCCTTTGCAGGAATGTGCCCCAGGCACCGTCTGAAATCAGAACCCTTCCCGACTTGACCGTATCAGCAATGCTTTCCATGTGCCCTCCGGGGACAATGTGCGTCGGTGCAGACGGCACATCCATAGGGCTTCCTGACCACCCCTGGTCCGATGCCGATGACGCCGCTTACCGATTTCCGGGGAATCATCATGCACGAATCCGTCAGATTGACGCCGCAGAACCCCGGCGGCAGCAGCGCGAAAAGCTCCCGCTGTTCGGTCACCTGCCACCCGCAATAACCGGGGCTGTAACGGTTCGTGGTTTTGCTTCCCGAATCCGCCGCCCATGCGGCGACCTTCGACCCGACAAAATCCGCTGCAGCTTCGGCTATCACCGTGCCGATGGTATCGATACCGTACGCTCCCAGGAGATCGCCGCCGCGGGTCGCTTTCGTTGCCCAGGCATCGATCCCCGGGCCTGCCGAGGCCACGAACAGCGCTGCCGTGTCCGCTCCCAGGAGCGCTTCGGCAATGGTGCGGCCGGTCGAGAAAAAAGTATTCGCCGCTGTAAAACCATGGCGACCAGCCGAATCGCATGATACCTTGACGAGGCTGAAACCGGCCATGGCGGACCAGTACCGGGAAACTTCGCAGAGCAGCCGGTCGATGAGCTCTTCGACATGAGCCGTTGCCGGTGCGCCCCCGTAACCGATTTCCGCGAGGACGGATCGCCTGTTGACCCTCGGCAAATCTTCCCGGCCAACGGAAATTTCACAAACCTGCTGCGAGTCTGCACTCATGCTATGCCGGGGAAATTTTTCAGGAATGCCATTACGCTCCGTGGGGCGGCAGCAGCCGTCAGAAATACGTCGATAGGCGGAGGGTGGATTGCAGGTCTCCGTACTGGTCTCCGGTGTAAAGTCCCCAGGCAATGTTGACTTTTTTAAGAAATTTCTTCTGCACCACAAACCCCCATGCAAAGCCGACGGTGGTGGCGCTGAACCCGGCACCGAGAGCGTCCCGCATGCTCTGGTTGCTGAAAAATGTTTTCGCCACGTTCTCACACTCAACGTCCAGCGTATCAACCACGCCGAAGGTCGGAATGGTTACGCCCGCATTGATCGGCCGGGCGATTCCCGAACTTGATGCCTGTCCAAGTTTCTGCATCGCAATTTCAGTAAAGAATTTCGTGTCCGGCATAATTACGATATCGAACATGCCCTGGGCATCGAAATAATTGTTTTTTACCAGAACACTCCCGGAGTCCACGGTAGTCTGGTAATTTCTGAATCCGCCGCCGAGATGGATCGTTTGAAAAATCGGTACATCGGAACTATTCGTGAAATACAGATCCTGATAAACCCTGAAGAATCCGGCGCTCAATTTCGAATCCAGATACTGATAAATAATAGGGTAAGGCGCCGAATAAAATAAGGTATTATTGACATTTCCGCCGATCATGACCGAGGTTTTGCCGCCGACCCCACCTGGAACATGGAAAGCGAATCCTGCCTCCGCTTCGTTGGCAAACACAATTTTGTTCAGGAAGGGACCGATTACATTGCTTGCATTATTCCGCCCATATCCGCCGGTTGGTTGGTCGAGATAGTTCCCGAACAGATCACTGTTGGTGTTAAGCAGGCCGTCTCGGCCGACTTTAATCCAGGGCATGAGCACCAGGTCCTTTTCCGGAGAATACTTCCTGAAAACTTTGGCGTATGCCCGGTTGAGCTCGAGGTAATCGAGTGCGGATCCAAGGTCGGTGGCCCCGGATTTATCTTTTGCCCGCTCAGACCAGTAGGGGTAGAAGCGCAGGTTGGCGACGGCTTCGAAGTATTTCGACCGGTACGTTGCAAACAACGCTATTCGCATCCAGAAATCGTTGAAAGCCTCGGGAAGGCCCTGGAGATTGCCCGACACCTGCGGCGTCGAAAATATAGTGGAGGAAGCGCCCCCGAATTCATCATACAGGTCCTTTTGAACCTGCGCATCGAAAATCGCCGAGAACGTGAATGGCGATGCCGCAGCGGTCGAATCGCTGTGGGCCGCGCACGCAGGCAGGTAGATAACCGCCATTGCAAGGATTGTCACTATATATCGTTTCATTTTACCCCGCTTCTGCATTACAACTTCATTGCCGCATTGATCGAGAACCAGGCGGATGTTTTACCTTTTGTAAATACTACCGTCACGGCGGGCGTGACTTCGAGAACATCCCAGTCGATGCCGACATTGAAGCTTGCCCCGGGATTTATTATTCCTTTGGTCACAAGAACGCTCGTGGGCTGGCTGTTCAGACTGAGCGTGTCGGGATCGGTAAAACCGTGCTCGCCGATGAGCATTCCGCCGCCGGCCTGGACAAACAGGTCGAACGGTTTTATAAGGGGAGGAATATAATAGCGAACGATGGCCTGCGTGCCCATGAAAACGGTTTCAGACAGGGTGGAATCGCGCACCCAGCGGCTGTAGCTCAGGGAGCCCCCGAACCCAAGGCCCGACAGCGCATCGCCCGACTTCGAGAACGGCAGCCCGAAAAATGTCCATGCCCCGTTCCAGCCCGTGCCGAGAGTTTTGCCGGCGCCAAGCGTAGGAGCCGCAGTGCTTCCCAGCGGCAATGCCGGACCGACGGAAAATACCGACCAGGTATTTTGTTGCGCCTGGACAACGAACGTCAGTGCCGCCATGCCCATACAGACAAACTTGAGTAATCTCATAAGCAAACTCTCTTCCGCTTAATAATCGCGCTGAAGCCCCATGCGCCCTGAAGGCCGGTCCTATCCGTCAGAAATACGTCGATAGCCGGAGCGTGCCTGCCATATCGCCATAATTGTCTGCCGTGTAAAACCCCCAGGCAAGGTTGACCCTGTTCCAGATTTTTTTCTGCACGACAATCCCCCAGGCGAGAGCCCTGGAAGGATCGGTGCGCGGAGCAACCTGAGCCCGCATGCTCTGGCTGCTGAAATACGTTTTGCCCACATTTTCAAACTCGACCGCCAGCGTATCGAGCACGCCGAAGGTCGGGATGGTCAAGCCCGCATTGATCGGCCGAATAATAGTTACGCTGGAAATACCTGCTAAGTTTTTCTCCGGAGGCTGCCGCTGCATGGCCAATTCAGTATAGAATTTCATGTCCTTCATGATAACGGCGTCGAATGCACCCTGTGCCGAAAAGAAATCGAGTTTTGTTAGGATATTCCCCGTGTCCGCGGTGGTCGAATAATCCCTGACGCCGCCCCCGATATGGAAACGGTTATCTAAAAAGTAAAAATCCTGATATATCCGGTAAAATCCGGCGCTTAATTTCGAATCCAGTGCCTGGTAAAAATTGAATGCCCCGTATAAACCGTCATTGTTGACATTACCGTCGCTGACGTTTCCACCGACCATGATCGAGGTTCTGCCGCCCACAACATTATAAACGTTGAACGAGAACCCTGCCTCGATCTCGTTGGCGAATACCATTCTGTTCCATAACGGACCGACGGGAGTGATATTACTCGTGTCCGGGACGGTCGAATAATTGTATCCGCCGGCAGGTTGATCGAGGTAATTCCCGAAAATTTGACCGCAGCTGTTCTGGATAGCGTCGCGGCCGACTTTAAACCAGGGTTCGAACGTCAGGTCCTTTTGCGGAGCGTACTCCTTGAAGGTTTTGATGTATGCCTGGTTGATCTCAATAAGGTCAATATAGGAGGCAAGGTCCGGAGATGATCCGGCGTTCGGAATCTGCCGCTGCAGTGTCCAGAAAGGATAAAACCGCATATTGAATACGCCTTCGAGGTTATTGAGCCGGTACGACCCGATCAAGGATACCCGCATGAAGAAATTCTCGACAGCCTTCTGGTACCCGTAAATCATATTTGATGTAAATCTGGTTGTGGAGTCGCCGAACTCATCCCAGAGATCCTTTTGAACCTGCGTTTCGACTATCGCCGAGAACTTGAACCCCGTAGCTGCAGACGCCGAATCGGCCTGCTGCCCGGCGAACGCCGGCAGGTGGATGCATGCCGCTGCAACGAACAGCAATAGATATTGTTTCATGTTTCCCCGCTTCCGCATTATAACTTCATTGCCGCGTCGATCGAGAACCACGCGGATGTTTTGCCTTTTGTAAACGCCGCCGTTACGGCGGGCGTGATTTCGAGAACATCCCAGTCGATGCCGATGTTGAAGCTTGCTCCGGGATTGATCACTCCTTTTGTCACCAGAACGCTCGTCGGCTGGCTGTTCAGACTGAGCGTGTCGGGATCGGTAAAACCGTGCTCACCGATGAGCATTCCGCCGCCGACCTGGACAAACAGGTCAAACGGTTTGATAACCGGAGGAATATAATAGCGAACGATGGCCTGCGTGCCCATGAACACGGTTTCCGACAGGGTGGAATCGCGAACCCAGCGACTGTAGCTCAGCGAGCCCCCGAACCCCAGGCCCGCGAGCGCATCGCCCGACTTCGAGAAGGGAAGTCCGAAAAATGTCCAGGCCCCGTTCCAGCCCGTGCCCAAATCCTTGCTGGCACCCGGCGGACCAAGCGTAGGAGCCGCAGTGCTTCCCAGCGGCAATGCCGGACCGACGGAAAATACCGACCAGGTATTTTGTTGCGCCTGAACAACGAATGTCAGCGCCGCCACACCTATACAGACCAGACCGAATACTCGCATAGGTAAACCCTTTTCGGTTAAATAAACACAGGGAAGGCTGCCCGCCCCGGTTTGGGGCGGGCATTATGAAGATGGCAGCACCCCGTATTCTCTTGCTTCCCTGCGCTTCCGGTACCTACCCGGTCCGACAAGCCGCTACGAATTATCGGATAAAGAACTTGCCCTGCACCGTTACCTTTGCATTCTGCACTTTTACCAGGTAGAGGCCGTTGGATACCTCCCTGGTGTCCAGGACAACCGGTACTGCTTTTTCAGCAGAGACCGACTTCACGAAGCGGCCCTGCAGACTGAAGATACTGAGTTTCCCCGCTATGGGCGAGGTAATCGAAATACGATTTATCCCCTGGGCGAATCTCAAGCCCAAAGCAGGTATTCTCGCAAGGTCGGTCTTAACTCCCGTGTTAGGAGAGGTTGCCCAATCCCCGACGAAAATCTGCTCGTCTTCGGTCATAGTAGGCCATTTCGTGTCCCAGACCGTGACGGTATAGACCCCGTCCGCGCTCGCGGAAAAATTCGTGCTGGTGGTTGTGGTGCCGGAAAGAGTTCCGCCGGCGCTGACGCTCCAGCCGAAGGTATCATTGACGGTGGTTCCGCCCTGGGTCCGGAGCAGCGCTGTTAGTGTAATACTTGCGCCATCCGCTGCCGTAAAGGCCGTCGAGGTATCGGGCATTACGTCAAGCCGGCAGGGAACCTGGGTTGAATAGTAATTCCCGAATTCAGTCCTGAACGTGTTCGCCCATGTCGATCCGTCTGTCAACTGTTTGGCCAGCTTCGAGGAGACATTGGAGGCAATCCCCGAGTCGATCGGCGCAACGGATTTAAGAAGATTCCAGTATTTAATGAATCGCTCAACCCGATGAATGCCCCGATAGTGCTCGAACTCAAGCTGCTGGATAAGCGACATCCCCGACTTCATGGTGTAGGTCCATGGTTCATGGAAGTAAAACAGGAGGTAATCTTCGGGACATTTTGTCTGGTTACCCAGGGAATCGGCCAGCTGGGTCGTGAGGTACTGCAGGAAGTTGTCCCCGCTGGCGTCCGCGGTACGGTCGACACCAATGCCGTTCGATATGAAATCCATGAAATAGGTGGTAAAATAGGTGGTGTTGTTCGACATTTTAGTAAAATCTATGACGTAATGATTATTATCATTCAGGGCCGGCATTAAAGCACTGTGCCCGATGGTGTATTCGGTGTAGGCTCTCCAGGACCTTTCCAGGATATGCTTCGTAACATAAAGGATACCGGGATTGTATCCCGAAGGAAAGCTGCTCCTGACCCAATCATCCGCGACCGAGTCCTCATTGGCATTTGGATTCCATGTCAGGCGACCGTAACCATAAAGATCTGCCTGAAGAAGGCAAAGGCCGGTCCAGTTTACCGTATCGCTTATATTGGCTATTCCCCACATTCCCCCGGTTGTTTTGCCCGCACCCTTCAGGATCTGGGATGTTTGCACTCCCGCCGCTCCATCCCACTGCGAAGCCCCGACGTTGTTCCACTGCAGGACCTGTTGCCACCGGGGAAACAGCCAGTCGGCATGGATCGCCTGACCGGTATATTCATGGTCGACTTCAACCTCCATGCCATGACGAACACCGCCTATCTGAAACAGTTGATTGACAGGTTCGATCATCTGGAAATCCCGCGGGCCGTCCTTTGATCGCATAATGACCGAGCTGTCCCAGGTCTGGTTTATAAACTGCTGGGACTGGTATTCGGCGAAATCGGAAGAGGCCGACGAGCTGTAAACAAATGTACGCCAGATGAGGACGTAACCGTACCGTCCCAGGGCTTGCGCGATCGGATTGGCTCCCTCTGATTCCGTCTCACCGTAGGTAGAAACCGGGCCCGGCTCGCCTTCGGAGTCGGCTTTCAGCAGGAACCCGCCGAAATTATGAATATAGGCACGGACGGTATCGATTTTATTGTACCACCACTTCTTTGCACCGGACATGGTGGAATCGTGGTAGGCATCAGCGGAGCTTATAATCGGTGTCACCAGAAGCGGGCTGGCATAGCACACCGACAGATAATATTTGATACCGTAGGTGCCGATCAGATCGGCAAATACTTTTTCGTGTACGAGGTTCGATGCTTCGAGGCAGGTATAATTTTTAAGGCCGCCGCTCTGGTAGGTGTTGACATCATCGGGGCACACGCCGTTAAGGCCCATGGCGCACAGCATGCGGCAATAACTGATGACCCGGGCATATTCTGCCGCATAGGTGGAGCTGGGCGGGTAGGTTAAGTTCCCGAAGTCTTCCATTTTGAATGCCCGTCCACCCGCATAGAGGTGGGCGCCCGTGGCACCGGTCTGATAGTGGTCGTACCAATGGTCAAGCACCCGGTAATTGAAATAGGGATTATCGACGAGGTTGAGACCATTGATGTTTTTCTGGGTCTGCATGAGCCTGAGGAAACGAAACACACCGTGCAGGACACCGACCTGGCTTGTGCCGGAGATATAGGTTGCCCCGTTTATGGTTTGAATCGTGTAACCTTCGGAATTCACACTGGTGTAAACGATACCGGCATTTGCAACCGGTGCGGACCCCTGCTCGGCGATAACAATCGACCCTGTTCCGGGAGTGCTTTGCCTGGGCAGTTTGTTGCCGCCGAGAAGCTTGGGCATGGCCGTATCCAGTTCGGCCAGTGCATGCTTTAAGGTGTCGTGCATGCTATCACTGACAACGATGTTCTGGCAAACGGATTGATACTGCGTGAGAACATTCGACGGTGCGAGATAATAATGGAGAAAAGCATCGGAGCCGTTGTAAGCAGCCATCGCCGCTGTTGCAGCAACGGCAATTATGCATCCAAATGCCGCGGAGCGAAATTTTGCACTAAAAATCATAGGTCCTCCCTCGAATAAAGTTTTCTTTTTGTGAGTTGAGCGATACTACTCATCATCAATTGGAACTAAAAATTACCATATTTAATCATAATATAATAAGAAAAAGGACAAAAAGAAACAAAAAACGGGTCAGCCGCTAAAATCATGAGCGCGTTGCGCAGCCCATGTAAGGTTATTAATAATCCGGTTGCGAAGGACCGGCCCCATGTTTTTCCTGGAAAAAAAGCGCCGGTGACTGATTCCTGCCTCCTCGTACTTAATATAAGTACCTGATAATGAATGAGATAGAGATACGGCAAATACCTGCTCCGGAATGCCCTGAAAATCCATAGGGCAGATTATTATTTCCGACCCGGCTCGCAAACCCGAGACTCGATCCGATCCGCAGCCAATATGCACCCGATCTCCATCCAGTCAGGGTTGCCGATACCGATATGAACCATCGGCGATGGGCAGTTAAGGAGCCGGATCGACTTTTCCTGTCTGCAGGTCCCCTACCCGATCTATTTTTTTCTTCCGGTCGCGTGCCGGCAGGGAGACCTTGTGAGCAAAACAAACCGGCAACCGATGCCGGCCCGGGAACCCGGAATAGTTCGGATTTTTCGGACTCCTGATTTTTTATACGGCATTTTAATCGTCGTTGCCACCGTCCTGGCCTATTTTCCCGCCTGGAACGGTATGCCGATTATCGATGATGAAGATCATATAAACCGGCCGGATCTCAGCTCCCTCGCAGGATTAGTGCGGATTTGGACCTCGGCAAACGCTACCGTACAGTATTACCCTCTGGCGCATAGCGTGTTCTGGGTTGAGCATCATCTCTGGGGCGGGATGCCCCTCGGCTACCACCTGGTTAACATCCTGCTGCATGTACTATCCGCGCTGCTGCTCTTTAAAATAGTACGAACCCTGAAGATTCCCGGTGCTCCGCTCGCCGCAGCTATTTTTGCCCTGCATCCGATTCAGGTGGAATCCGTGGCATGGATGGCCGAGCTGAAAAGTACGCTCTCGACTTTTTTCTTCCTCGGCTCGATTCTCGCGTACCTGCGGTTCGATCGGGAACACCGGAGCGGACCCTGGGCAGTCTCCCTGCTGCTCTTCATAGCAGGGCTCCTGTCAAAATCATCGATCGCTCCCCTCCCGGTCGTTTTGCCGATTATCTTCTGGTGGCAACGAGGTTCCCTTTCTCTGAAACGCGACATTGCACCGCTGGCGCCGTTTTTGGTCGTCGGCCTGGCCTGCGGATGCTTGACTGCATGGGTGGAGCGCACTTTTGCCGGCGCGCGGGGCAACGATTTTGATTTGTCATCCATCGAGCGGTGCCTCATTGCAGGCAGGGCCTTCTGGTTCTACCTGGGAAAAATAGTCTGGCCCGGTACGCTGGTCTTTATTTACCCGCGCTGGACAATCGATTCCACTGCCTTCCGGCAGTATCTCTTTCCTCTTGCGGCCATTGCATTATCCGCTATTCTTCTTACGGTTCGGAAACGAGGGAGGGCTTCCCTTGCTGTACTCCTGTACTTTGCCGTCATGCTGTTTCCTGCAGCAGGTATTGTAAACATCTACGCCTTCAAGTACACTTTTGTCGCCGATCGCTGGGTGCATCTTGCGGCTATCGGGCCCATGGTACTGTTCGCTGCCGGAGTAGAAACGATTGCAGTCCCGGCTGCTCGCCGGTTTCTGCCATGGATGCTTGCGGCAATTCTCGGCTTTCTAACCTATAATCAATGTGGAATGTATGCAGGACCGGCAAAGCTGTACCCGGCCATCATACGTCAAAATCCCGGCTGCTGGGTGGCTTACAGTAATATGGGCAGTACTATTTTATCGAATACCGGCGATGCGCAGGACGCCATGCGCTATTTCCAGACAGCACTGCAGCTCCATCGCGATTATGAGACGTGTCACAATATCGGAAATGTCCTGTTTCAGGAAGGCAAAACCGATGAGGCAATCATTTACTACCGGGAAGCCGCGAATCTCAAACCGCGTTTTGCCGAAGGTCATAATATCCTCGGTACCGCCCTGTTGCAGGCCGGCACAACTGGAGAAGCTATTGAACAGTTCCAGATAGCCCTGGACCTGAATCCTGATTTTACCAGTGCCCATAATAACCTCGGCAATGCCTTGATACGGGTCGGCAGAACCCGGGAGGCAATCGCCCATTTTCAGGAGGCAGTTCGTCTCGACCCGCAGTATGCCTATGCACACTTCAACCTGGGCGTGGCTCTGAAGCAGGCAGGAAAAATGGATGAGGCGACGGAGGAATTCAGGAAGGCGAGGTCATGTGCAGGAGCTCCATAGCCCCGATCGACGTGGATATGGTATTGCAGTTGCAGAAAGCTACCGGGCACCGGCGATAATCCGGAAACCACAATACTAGTTTTTGATGTCCGGAAGGTCGCTCTCGCGAAACGATGCAACCGGAGAGCCGGCGTCGCCATAGTTCCTTCGCATCAGCCCCGGTGCCCGGTACCCTGATTTTTCACCCCGTCGATAAACGCCCCGATGTTTTCCGAACTGACGCCGGGAGGCATGCCGCCGCCACTCGAAAAAATGACCTTCGAGGTAGCATCAAGAGACCGGACCAATTGTACGGCTGCCTCGGTTACCTGCGCCCGATCGCCGTTTGCCAGCACATCGCGGGGAGGAATGTTGCCGAGCAGGGCGACTTTGTTTTGTGTCAATTGCCGGACCTCTTTGAGCGGGATGTCGAACCCCATATTGAAAAGGTTGACGCCCATTTCCGGAAGGAAAGGCGCCGATACTCTGCACGGCGCATCGTTGTGCAGGAATTTAACCGAGACGGGGAGATCAAAGAGTTCCTTGAAATACGGCAATCCGAAGGTGCAGAACTGGTCTTCTCCAAGGAATCCGATGATATCGTCCAGCAGGAAGATGCCGTCGATGGACGGAAATGTTTCCATCTGCAGGTGCAGCCAGTCTTTAAGGAATGAGGTGACCTTTTTTACCAGGGCATCGGCCTTTTCCGGATCCATCATCATGGTTGTCAGGAACTCCGTAGAACCCATGAGAAAACTGGAAATATTCAGGGGACCCCGCGCAACCGCAAAACGGATTTTGTGGCCCGCCGCCTCGATATGGGGCTGCGCAAGCTTGAGGCGGTTCAGAAGAAACGGCAGCAACCCGTCGGTTGCCGGATTCGGCAGGGGGAGCGATTCGATGTCGTCGGCGGAACGAATCACCGCATGGGCATGCGGAAACTCATTTGTCGGGAACATGCAGCGCGCTCCGAACGCCGAGGGCTCGGTACACATACCGTATTCCGACCAGAACCCCGGCAGGAACATGACTTCGGGGAAGTCGTTCAATGCCTTCATATTGGCGCGCAACCACAATTCGTCGTTGGAGAAATAGTCGAGAATTGAAATGCCGTACCAGTTCGGCACCCATGGGCAATCGATGATAAAACCTACCGGCAGGGGACTGACCGCCTCGCCCCGTACCACCTTTTTCAGATCATCCCACTGCTTATCCGTCATACCGGTCGCTCTTTTCTTTTGCGGCAACCGACGGGTGCGGGCGACTTCCCTGCACCGTTTATGGTCGCACGGTTGTACCGCCGTTTATTTATGGGAGGCGTTCAGCAAGGCAACCGCGCCCTGGGGGTCGGGCGCATAGCCGTTTGCACCCATCTCCTTGGCGGCATTTATTGACAACGGTGCACCGCCGACGATGACGGTGGTATCGGGAAACCGTACCTTGATTTCCTTGACCGTTTTCGCCATCATTGCCATGGTCGTCGTCAGGAGGGCGCTCAGGCCCACCAGGCAATCGGGATTGCGTTCAATCGTGTCAATGAATTTTGCAGTCTTGACATCGACGCCCAGATCGACGACCTTCCACCCGCTTCCTTCGACAAACATTGCCACAAGATTCTTGCCGATGTCGTGTAGGTCACCTGCAACCGTACCGATGACGAAAGTTCCCTTGGCCTTGATGCTGCCGGATTGAAAGAACGGTTTCAGATGAGCCATCACGGCATTCATGGCTTTCGCCGCCATGAGGAGATCGGGGACAAACACCTCATTCCTGCCGAATTTTTCTCCAATGCGCGTCATGCCTTCATTGCATGCCTGCAGGATCACCTCCGGACCGATAGCGGCCTCCAGTGCCCGTTGCGTCACTTCATCCGCGCCGTCAGTTCCTTTCATGCCCGGCGGAAAGGGCGATGCCTTGTTCACCTTCCCCCGTTCGACGCATACGACCAATTGTTCTATCAATTCATGCATCAACCATCTCCTCTAAACAGGACCGACCGCACATCTTCTAGCCGATAACGACCTAAAATAATTCCTTCCCGGAATCGTTTACGTTTTTTTTCATGATGTGTTAAGCGGATTTTATGGTAAACCCTTGGTCATTTTCCAAAGCGGACGAAGTATGGAGGTTTCGGGCGCGGAAATTGTCAAAAGCGATAATTACATCGACGCAACGAAACGCGGCTGCCTCAAAGGCCTCGAATTGAAGGAAGCGGCCATAGCCGATGGTACCCTCCGACCCTGCTGCCGCAGCGCAGATGTCAATGTTGTTCCACGCTATTCATAATGGCCGGCAGCGTACATTCCTTTCGCAACCTGCTTCACGAGGAAACCTTTCATGCAGAAAAGAAATTATTAGAGCTGCCCTGCGGTCCGCGATCTCAGGAGATCAGGTCCATGCAGCACTTCTTGAACTTCTTCCCGCTACCGCAGGGGCAGGGATCGTTGCGATTGACATCGGTATATTTCTTTTTGAACGTTTCGCCCTTTACCGACCCGTCGTCGCGGAAAAGCGCCTGGTATTTCTTGCCGATTTCCGCAATCCAGACGCTCCATTCCGCCGCCGCCGGGTAGTGCCCGCTTGCGGCAAGGTAATCGAAAAATTCGGCCAGAAGACCCGGCACGGCTCTGCGTACGTCAAGAGGTGCATTGAGGCGGGGCATATCGCCGAGCAAGATCGCGTCCAGGGACGCATAGGTAAAGAGGTCCGGTGAGGCGACACCCCGGCGCGTACAGGCAGCGGCAAAGGCGCCGAGGAGGCCGTCGGCATGCTCCTTGACCTTCGCGTCGAGAAAAAGGTAGTTCTGGGAACCGGCAAAATCCTGGATGAGACTTTCGAAATCGGCGTACATGTTACCGTCCGTTCATCGGTTGACCATTCGGGGGCCGCCCCATTGAGGCATAGAGCTTTGAGATATTCTCCATGATATTCTGCTGTCCCGGCTGGAGCCGGTGGGCGTGCTGGTAGGTCGCCATGGCCTCGGCATACTCTTTTTTATACTGGTACGCCGCGCCGAGATTGTTCAGGATATTCGCATTGGTCGTATCGAGCTGCGAGGCGCGGCTGAGGTGGACAACCGCGCTGTCCGCCAGGACGGGGTCCTTCCCGGCGCCGTTCATGAGAAACACGGTCCCTAAATTATAATGCGCATCCGAGATTCTTTCGTCCTCGCCAAGCGCCGCCCGCAAGTGAACGATTGCGCTGTCCGGGTTCCAGAGCTGCTGGGCGAAGAGCGCGCCGAGATTCGCCTCGGCCTGGGAACTGTGCGGCGAATAGGCGAATATGGCGCGGAAGGCGTCCGCCGAGGCGTGATAGATGGAGTCGCTTGCCCGGGGAGAGTTCCCGTAGATGCCCTCGGACTGCAGCACGCGGCCGAGGATGATATCACCGGTCTCGTAGCGCGGAAAGACCGCAAGCGCGGTGCGGAGGTGCTTTTCGGCACGCTCCAGGTAGTCCCGTTTCATTACCGGGTCGGCCATGGTATCGGCCCGGTGCCGGTACTCGTCGCCGGCCATGGCATTGCTCTTGACACTCTCCGACGACACCTTCACATCGGTTACCGCAAGGGTAAAGTCGTCCTTCCAGGCCGCCGTCCGGTCGAAGCTCATGGCGGAAAAGGCAACTACAGCTATTCCGAACACCGCGCCGCCCGCCATTTTCCCTGCTCCGGGCTGCGCCTTGAAGAGTGCGGGCAGCCACAGGACGAGCGCGTATGCCGCAAAGAGGCAGAAGGCGATCGAGGGGATGTACATGAACCGCTCGGCCATGAAGACACCGATGGGGACGAGTAAATTCGAGACAATGAAGAGCGGCAGCAGGTAGGCCCAGATGCAGAGAGCCCACGCTTTCCGGCGGAGAATGCCTGCCGCGGCAGCCCCGAGGAGCGCGCCGTTCGCCAGAAACCCGCAGAGCGGACGCCAGTCCGCCCAGGAAAGGAGCGGAATATGGTACGGGTAGTAGTCAAACGTCAGCGGGTGCGGGAAGACGAGGAGCTTGAGATAGAGCAGAAGGGTATAGAAGATCGTTGCGTATTTCTGCGCGAGCGATGCCTCCAGGAACGGATCGTTGATGAGGTCGGTCGTGTGCGCATGGATGGTCCCGAGGACCAGTTGACGGATGACGAGGTACGCCGCGGTCCCGATCGCGAGACTTGCGGACATCCGGATGATCATTTTGCGGTCGGCCAGGCGAAATACCCAGGCAGAGAGCGGGATGAGGATGCAGAAAACTACGGCGCTCTCTTTTGACATGAGTCCGAGAAACAGGGCAATACCGGCACAAAGGAGGTCGGGGATTTTCCCGCGTTCAAAATACCGGAGGCCGAACATAAAGCTGACGAGCGAAAACAGGAGCGCAAGCTCCTCGTCGCGGCTCTTGATATTTGCGATAACTTCGGTGTGCAGGGGATGCGCCATGAAGAGGAGCGATGCGACAAGCGGGATGAGGTTCCGCCCCCGGTCTCCCGTTCGCCGCAGCAGGCGCCGCAGCACCAGGAAGAGCAGGAACCCGGTCAGCGCGTACAGGAGGATATTGGTAACGTGATAGACGCCCGCCTTAACACCGAAAATCTGCGTTTCCAGGGCGAAAGTGACCAGCGACAGCGGCCGGTACCTGCCGCCCTGCAGGCAATCGACCTGCTGGCCGAAGATGCCGAAAAAGAGATCGTGCGACATGATGCCCGGGATCCCTGCAATCCCCTGGACCGTGAAGCGGTTCTCGAAGATGGCTGCCCGGTCGTCGCAGGCAAAGGAGTAGCCGATGGTCCTTCCATAGATAATAAAGGCAAGAATGACCATGATGGCCGCAACGAAAAGCGGCGACGAGAGAAGCGGCTTTCGGGCGGGCGGTTGCATTGCAGGAGCGGGTTTGGGGATGAATTTTTTCTTTTTTGCCATAGAGAAGCATAAAAATAAATCCCTACACCCATATATCCTGTTGAAATATTCAGAATCCCGAGTTCCTCTCAGGCCAGGGGAAACCATTTCATGGTTTCCCCACCAGAGGCCTTGGAATTAAGCCCGGTTCCCCCGCCAAAGGCACTCTCAACAAAAAAAAACAGCCCCAATCCCTCTCACTCCCCCCTCCCCACCTCCCCGCCCCTCCTCCGGCAGTCTGACAAAATCTGCAGGGCATAACTGCCGGAATGGCATGATTTTTCTTGAAATCCCTGAGAAACAACCCGAGCGAAATCCACTATCTATTTTAAAATCACCCCTATGAGATACAATGAATTAAATTTTTTTCTCGCCAAACCCTTCCCCGTCTCTTATAATATAGGCAATCATGCAGAGAACTTTCGACGAAACCGCCAAGGAAGAGGTCAGGAACCGCGCCGATATTGCCGCCATCGTCGGCCGGTATGTCAAGCTCAAGCAGTCGGGCCAGACACTCAAGGGGCTTTGTCCCTTCCATAAAGAAAAGACGCCCTCTTTCCACGTCAATCCGGTCCGCGGCTTCTTCCACTGCTTCGGCTGCGGCAAGGGCGGCGACGTCTTTTCCTTTCTCCAGGAGATCGAGGGAGCCAGTTTCCCGGATGTCCTGAAAATGCTCGCCGAGGAAACCGGCGTGACCATCTCCCGCCCGCAAATGGACAGCGCCCCGGAAGCCGGCGCTCCCGCGGGCGATTCCGGACCGTCGCTTTCCCGGACCGCCATGATTGACATTCACAAGGCAGCCGCAGACTTCTTCTATTCGATGATCCGTCCCCACCCGCAGGCAGTCGCCTATTTCAAATCGCGCGGCCTGACCGCCGAAACGGTGCGGGATTTCAGGCTGGGCTATGCGCCGCAGGGGTGGTCGTCACTCATTACCGCCCTGTCGGGCAAGGGCATACCCATCGACGCCCTCGTGTCGTGCGGGCTGGCGGTGAAGAACGCCGAAGGATCCACCTACGACCGTTTCCGCGACCGGATCATTTTCTCCCTGACCGACCTTTCGGGCCGCGTCATCGGCTTTGCCGGCCGGGGGCTCGAAGCCGACGCCATACCGAAATACCTCAATTCGCCGGAAACCGCCCTCTACCGCAAAAAAGAGTTCCTTTACGGCCTCTACAGCACCCGCCAGTACATCAAGGAGGAAAAATGCGCCCTGGTCGTCGAGGGGTACATGGACTTCCTCACCCTGTACCAGGCAGGGATCCGCAATGCCGTGGCGACCTCCGGCACCGCGATGACGCCCGAGCATGCGCACCTGCTGCTGCGGTTCACCTCGCGGGTCATCCTGGTTTTCGACGGCGACGAAGCGGGCCAGAATGCCGCCGACCGCGGTGTCTTCACGCTTGCGCCCTTTGACCTCGATGTGTCGATTCTCACCCTGCCGCCGGAAGAGGACCCTGACTCTTTTGTCAAGACCCAGGGCCCGGATGCCTTCCGCGCCCTGATGGCGGAAGCGCGCAGCGCGAACGATTTCATCATTGACCGCACCATCGCCCGCAACGGACACCGGTCCGCCCGCAGCCAGAAGGCGGTGATCGTGCAGCTCCTGCCGCTCTACCAGGCAATGCCCGGCGAAGTCGCACGGAGCCGTTTCCGCCAGGAACTCGCCGACCGGCTCGGGCTCGATGAAAAGGTGGTCGGTCGGGAGATGCGGCTTCCTGCTCAGGTGCGGGAGCGTGCGCAGGCAAAAGGGAACGGGCCCGATTTCATGCACTCGCTCGGCTGGAAATTCCTGCACCTGCTCGTCAGCCGGCCGGAACTCATCACCGAAACCCGCGGGTACGTCACCGCCGACATTTTTTCGGACGAGGAAGCCTCCGATTTATATTCACTGGTCCTTGAATACTACGACACACACGGTAACCTGGACGGCATCATCGATGAGGCAAAGGATACGGATACGCACCAGCTCCTGTCATCCATGCTTGCAATGCCGGCCTTTGCAGAGAACCAGCAGACGGAGCTCGTGCAGCAGATCATTTACCTGCAGAAAAAATTTCTTAAACTGCGCAGCCGCGCCAATCGGATGCTCCTGAAATCGGAAAAGGATCCCAATCGGAAATCGGAACTCATGCTTCAGATACAAAACGACATGAAGCAACACCACGATCTGGACGAGAGAGAATGATGCAAAAAAAAATGCTTGATCAGGAAGGCGGCGAGCTGGTAGACCGCACGACGGCGCGACTTCGCAAACTCGCGGCACTACAGGGATTCGTCACCGAAGCGCAAATCGAAGAGGTCGCGGCGACTTCCGCCGAACGCACCCGGGTCCAGAAGATACTCGAACTCGAAAACATCCGGATCAACTCATTCGTCAAAGAGAAGGATTCGCCGGTCTATGAGCGCCGCCTGCGGAGGATGATCGTTCAGCCGCGGCAACCCCGGTACGCCGATCCCACCTGGGTTTACCTGAATACGGTCGGCAGGGTGCCGCTTCTGTCCCGGGGCGAGGAACTCGAATATTCAATGCAGATGGAGTATGCGCAGGGGAAACTCTTCGATATGGCGTTCCGGTCGCCGCCGGCGCTCGAAAGCCTCTATCGCATCGGTGAAGAACTCCGCTTCAACGAGCTCCAGAGCGTCGATGTGCTCCAGGTGGATGAAGAAAAGGTAACAGGCGAGGAGGAGATCGAGAACCTGCGGGTGGAGTTCCTGAAAATCGTCTCCCTCATCAAACGGAAAATGACCGGGATTGCCGCTCTCCAGAAAGAAGCCGGTCCCGAGGGTCCGGGCGCCGATCCGCTGGAAACCCAGAACAAGATGCTTGAACTCGAGGCGGAAATCGTCGGGCTGTGCCGGCGACTCAACCTCAATTCCAAACAGCTCGATCAGATCCTCTCGCACTACAAGCAGCATCTTCTGCTGGGTAATGAAAAGGAAAAGCTCGGCGAGTTTACTCACTGGGAAGAGACGCGGAACCAGGCCAAGTTTGCCATCATCGAAGCCAACGTGCGGCTTGTCGTCAGCATTGCCAAGAAGTACATCATGCGCGGCATGGAGATCATCGACCTCATCCAGGAAGGCAATCGCGGGCTCATCAAGGCGGTTGATAATTTCGACTACCGCAAAGGGTACAAGTTCAGCACCTATGCCACCTGGTGGATCAGGCAGGCGATCTCCCGCGCAATCAACGATAAGTCCAAAGCCATCCGCATTCCGGCCAATACCCTTGACCTCGTGAACAAAACCGTACGCCTCTGCAAGAAATGGGTCGTCGACTATGGGTATGAGCCCAGTCACGAGGAACTTGCCGAGGCGCTCAAGACCACCGTCGGCAAGGTGCAGATGGCGCTCGAATACTCCATGGAACCCATCTCGCTGGACATGGAGATTTCCAGCGAAAGCGGGACCACGATCGGGGAATACATCGAAGACACGAGTGCGGAAGACCCGTCGCTGCGCATGTCGCTGGTCCATCTCCGTGAACAGATCCAGCAGGTGCTCGACTCATTGACGCCCAAGGAACGCGAAATCGTGGTCATGCGGTTCGGCCTCGATGACGGCAGGATCAAGACGCTCAAGGAGATCGGCGAATTCTTCAATATTTCCCGGGAACGCGTTCGCCAGATCGAAACCAAGGCCATAGGAAAACTCAAGCACCCGAGCAGGGCACGCCAGCTGCAGGCATGGAAAGAAGAACGGGCGGAAACCTTCGGCACGGAAGAGCCGATATAATTAATTGCTCCACGGCCCGTGTTCGGCAGCTATTTTTACTCCGGGCCGTTCGCGAAGCCTCCCTGCGGGGAGCCGCAGTCGCGATGAGGGGCTTCTATTTTTCATTGTTCCACGGAACGTGCACGAAGGCGGTAGATTATGGCGTCAAAAGCGGAAGACATTACCATTAATTACGAAGAAGACGGCGTTCTCGTCGTCAAAGAACTCGACAAGGTTATCCTTTCGAAAAGTGCATGGGCGACCGTGCTCTTCAAATATGTCCAGTGGGACAAAAATAAGAACGACTACGGTCCCGAGCGTTTTTCCATCCGCCGCTACCGGAAGATGGACGATGAATACCGCCAGCAGTCGAAATTCACCATTTCCAGCAAAGAGCAGGCGCAGAAGCTCATCGACGCGCTGACTAAATGGATCGGTACCGAAGGCGAAGTCAAGGCGGAATAAAGCTTTTCACTCAGCAACCCAAAGATTCCATCAGGCGCACTCCCCGGATATGCAGGATGCGCCTTTTTTGTTTATCCGCCGGTTGCGTTCGGGTGGTGATTATCTCCCGCTGCTGTAAAGTGATAGAACAATTCCTGCCAAAATACAGCTCATGGCATAGAGCGATTCCCTCCACGGGGTTTCCGATCCGGTGTTCCGGTACAATTTAAAATTAATCGCAAAAAGACCGGTGCAGAAAAAGAGTCCAAGGAGCGGAATCGCATAGGTAAAAAAGCTGTCCGGATTGTAAAAAGTGACAATCGGCATGACGGTGAGCAGAAGTGCGACGATTAAAAAGCCCAGGCCGGAAAGACGGAGCATTGCCAGGATTACTTGCTTAAGTCGATGATCGATTTCCTCCCATGGGATTCCGGAAGCTTTTTCATGAAACGGAAGGAATTTTTTGGAAAAAAGGGTTTTTATCGACATCGAGAGGCTGATGAGGCCGACGATGAAATAAAGAATGAGAGGGATGATTTTCAAGATGGAATGCATTTTACCGGTGCTCCAACATCATTAATCCGTTGCTCCGGTTTCGATATAATCCCATTTATTCCTCCTTAAGATCAATAAAATAGTTCCTGAAGAGCGCCCATTCTGTTTTTATTTCACCGTATTTCATGGAGTTGGACCGAAATGCCCGACTTTGCAGGCATTTTCCCTTCCTCCACTTTTTCCGGAAGATATAAAACAATAAAGGTATACAACAAAAATGTTGACTTCATATTCTGAGCATATTATATTACGAATATGTTGTACAACTATAATGTTTTATAATATAAGGGGAGGTCATTATGGCTGATTTCATCGTCGGTAGCCCAGCAATGGGCGAAGATTTCTGGTTTCGGAAGGAATTTATCGAAAATCTCTGGGAATCTCTTGAAAAACATAATGTCCTGCTTATCGCGCCAAGAAGGATCGGCAAAACAAGTGTGATGTATCGGATGCTCGAAAAACCAATCCATGGCTGGAAACCGATCCATTTGAATGTAGAAGATATTAAAATGCCTTCCGATTTTCTCATCACCCTGATTGAAGCAATTCGGGAGCATCAACCGGCATTTTTTAAAGAGGCCTTGGCAAAAAGCTGGGATTTCTTAAAAGGCCTGCTTTCAACCATAGAAAAGGTAGAGGCTTACGAATTTAAAATCCAATTACGAAAAAAGGAAAACCTGAAGGAAAATTGGCAGGAGCGGGCAAACCAATTATTGCAACGGATCCAGGCCTCCCCCGATAGGATTCTGTTCATTATAGATGAATTGCCCGACATGCTGAATGGGATGCTTGAGAGCACGGCGACGGATTATCTTCCGTTCCTTCATTGGTTCAGGAAGGCGAGGGAAGCATCAATCAAATCGAATATACGCTGGATAGTCGGAGGTTCGGTAAATCTCGTCGCAACCCTCGATAAACAGGGAAGCGTAAAATTGATCAATGACCTGAAGCCCGAGGTCTTGAAGCCATTTACCTATGAAGAGGTGCAAACCTTCGCATCCCAAATGCTGCAAAAAGAGGGTGTAGGCTACGATGATACGGTGATTCCACAAATATTTGAACTTCTCGGCTCTCCTATCCCCTATTTTCTGCAAATGTTTACGCAGGAGTTGCACCGGACCTGGAAACGAAATCCTTCACAGACCCTTACCGCCGAGACGGTGAACCAGATATTTAATAAAACGCTTCTCGGGGAAATGGCACGGGATAAACTTCAGCATTACCGAACCCGCCTCGATATCCATTATTCCCTCGAAGACAGGGAAACTGCATGCCTGCTATTGAATAATTTATCGTTAAGCAAAAATGGAATATCCCGCCGGACACTTTTTAACCATTATAAAAAACTTGATGACCAACGGCCAAATCCCAAAAAAATCGATGCGCTGAACCGGGCATTCCAGCGGCTTCTCCTGCATCTTCAAAGCGATTTTTATATTGAAGAAGTCAAGAACGAGCGGTTTGACTTCGCCAGCCGCCTGATAAAAACATGGTGGAAAAAATATTATGGTTTTGAATGCGGAGGGTATTGAGATGCATGCGGATATTATCGGACTGTTCAGGGCGGATATTACCCCCATCGATCGTCTGCTGCAAACAACCGTCGGCCGAAAAGAGATGCTTGAGGACCTCATCTCCAAGCTCAGGGCAAATGCAGGGAAAAAAGGAGGTCAGCATTTTGTATTCATCGGTCCGCGTGGTATCGGAAAGACACACTTCCTGTCGCTCATAGAACATGGCGTCCATACCGATGAAAAGCTGAGTGCCTGCTACACCGCAATCCGCTTTCCCGAGGAAAACAATCGAATTCTCTCCTTTGCCGATTTTCTGCTCTGCATAATCCGAAATCTCGCTGAAATCGGCAGCGACCCGCAGTGGCAGCAGCTCAACGATAAATATGCCGTTCTTGAAGACGACCAACTCATTATCGACGCAATTATCCCCAGGTTGAAATTCTATCGGAAACAATCCGGTAAAATTATCCTGCTGCTCCTTGAAAATATGGATTCACTCCTGACCCAGCAGTTTAAGAACAAGCAAGACATTCACCGGCTGCGGACCTTTCTCATGGATTCACCGTGCGCGACACTCATCGGCACTGCACCGGTCTTCTTTTCCGAACTTTATAACGTCAAGAGCCCGCTCTACGATTTTTTCGATATTCAGGTTCTCGAAGATCTTTCGGAAGAGCTTACCATTGAACTGATACAACAAAACCTGGAATGGGAAAAACAGGAGGCCTTGCTTGAAGATTTTTCAACATTAATTCCGAAAATAAGAACTATTCATACCATGACCGGTGGTAATCCCCGCCTGATCATGATGCTGTACGAATTGGTAGCTCACGATACTATTCTTGAGGTGAGTAATCAGTTTCAAAAGCTTCTGGACCAGATTTCTCCCTTCTACCAGGACCGTCTCAAGGATCTTGCACCACAGGAGCGGGCGCTCCTCGAAACCATGGCGCTCATGCGCTCCGAGCCTAAAACGCCGGCTGCGATTGCACTAAGACTCAGGAAATCCCCGCAACAGATTTCTAGCCTGCTGCAGCGCATGACCCAAGCCGGATATCTTACCGTGGCAGGCAACCCTGCCGACAAACGCTCGCGATTCTACCGGATCAAAGAGGGGTTTTTCGACCTATGGCTTGCAATGAGCGAATCAAGGATACATAAAACACGGCTGCCGTATCTGGTCGAATTTTTCAGGGTATACTACCAGGACCGGGATGAAAGGGAAAAGAAGCGGGAAGCGCTCTTGAAAATCGGTGAGTCACCGGAGTACAAAGAAAGGGAAAAGGAAAATGCCCGTAAAATGCTTGATTATCTTTCTGATATCGGAAATAATTCGGAACGGTTTGATGCCAAGATGCAATTGGCCGAAAAAAGCATAGCTGAAGCGGACAATCATGCTGCTCTTGATTATTTGCAGGAAATGGAGCCGATAACGTCTATGAAGCCGGTTCTCCAGTGGGTTATTCAGGAATGCGGGAAAAAACCGGGCGAAGAAACAGGTATTGACATTAATAAATGGCTGGCAGACCTTATTGAATACTGGAAAACGCAGCGGTCGGGCGAACTGGAGAAGGCGGCAGAGATAGCACAGAGGCTCGGGTATGATCTTTCAGATCGTGGGCTGCATGAGATTCGAATTGAATTGTTGAAGGATGCCTTAGGTCGTGCAGTTGAACCGGCTCAGAAGTGCAAACTGCTGTTTGCAATTTCATCATGCCAACAGATTCTTGGTCAATTTCAGAATGCGCTTTCATCACTGCAAAATGCCGAGTTGCCTTGTCTGGAGAGCGGAAATAAAAATACTTTGCAGAGAATTTATAACGACCAGGCGCATATTCTTCATATTTTGGGACGCTACCGGGAGACTATTGACTTGTTGAAGAAAAATGAGGATATTTGTATCGAATTGGGTACCCCGGGAGGCCGAGCTGTCTCTTTGGCAAATCAGGCATTCAGTTACCATAAATTGGGCAATCTGAGTGCGGCTCACCGATGCGCGAATAAGGCGCTTAAAATTGCCGGCAAAGCCGGATATAACCCGCTTGCCGGCCAAATTGAGGATATTATTCATCGCCTTGAGTGACCATTCCTCCGGTTTCCCGGTCCTTCCAGTTTCCGATCTATTATTTTTGATATTTATCATTATTATTCATTATCTTTATGGAGTACCCCCTGGAGCCCGACAAAAATCAGCTGGCCGCAAATCTCGAATCTATCCGGGAACGCATGGATCTGGCATGCTCGCGGTCTGGGAGGCCCTCCGGGTCGGTCCGGCTTGTCGCGGTGACCAAAACGCACCCGGCTTCGACCATCCAGGCGCTCATCGACCTCGGCCACAGGGATTTCGGAGAGAACCGGGTCCAGGAGATCGTGGAGAAGGCGCCGCTCCTGCATGGGGAGTTCACCCTGCACATGATCGGCAGCCTTCAAACCAATAAGGTGGCGCCGGCGCTGCAGCATGTCGGCTGGATCCAGTCGATCGACCGGGAGCGCCTGATTGCGGCCATCGAATCGCGAAGCACGGGCGATAAGAAATTCAAGGCTCTCGTGGAAGTCAACACCTCCGGGGAAGCCTCAAAGAGCGGCTGCCTGCCTGCGGAATGCCGCCGGCTCTGCGAACGCACAGCCGCAAGCGGCGCGCTCGAATTCTGCGGGCTCATGACCATCGGCCCGCTCGGGGCAACGGAGAAGGGTATCCGGGAAAGCTTTGCGCTCCTTCGACGGCTCGGTGAGGAGTGCCGCGACCTCGCGCCCCGGTGCGAACTTTCCATGGGAATGTCGGACGATTTTACCGTAGCGATCGAAGAGGGTTCTACCATGATCCGCGTGGGAACCGCGCTGGTCGGCAGCCGGTGCTAAAACGAAAACAAGGGAGGGAGAAACCATGCGCCTGTCGCCTCTTGACATAAGGAACCAGCAGTTTTCCCGGTCGTTCCGGGGATTCAACCCGGACGCCGTCAACAGCTTCCGCAATCTCCTGGCCAGCGAGCTCGAAGAGCTGATCCGGCAGAACGGCGAGTATGCAGCCCGTGTCAAGCGGCTCGAGGAGCGCCTTGAAAATTACGCGAAGATCGAGCGTTCGATCAACGAGACCCTTCTCCTGGCACAGCGAACGGCCGAGGAAGTCCGGGAAAACGCCCGGAAAGAGGCCGATCTCATTGTCCGGGAAGCTGCTCTGCGCGCAGAGCAGGAAGCCGCAGAAATTCGTGAAAACATCCGGAAAATCCGGACCGAGCAGGCAACGCTTCAGATCCGGCGCGACGATTTTTTCGCCCGCTTCAAGGGCCTTCTCACGACACAGCTCAGCCTGCTCTCGGCTCTCGCGGAAGATACGAGAGACCAAATTGACGGGGGCGATATCGCTCCGGCGCCGGAGCTCTCGGATGAGGAGACGGCCTCCCCCATCGCGGAACAGGAGACAGCGGCTCCAGTTGACAAAAATGAGTCTGCGGCTCCCCGTGTCGAGAAGGATACAGCGGCTCACCTTGGCACCAGTGATGAGGTAAAGCCCCTTGAGGAGCAAGTGGCGGTCTCTCCCCTCGTGGAAGAGATTACCGACACGGAAACCTGATGGCGAAGGACGGACTCCCGGAATCGCGGATCGCCATCCGGCTCAAACCACGGGCGAAAAACAACCGGATCGCCGTGACCGCGGGAGGAGCTATCGAGATGGCGGTAACATCGCCGCCCGTCGACGACCGGGCGAACGAACAGCTCGTTGCGTACCTGGCCGACTGCCTTGGAATCCCGAAGTCGTCACTTTCCATTGTCGGAGGACGGCACAGCCGGAACAAGGTCCTGTTGGTACCGGGCATGACGAAAGAAAGTATCGTGCAGAAAATCCTGGCCCATGAGGGCCGATAGCGGTTCACGTGCCGGAGAAAGGACAGCACCATGAGTTCAATGTTCGAAATGATTCAGGAGGCGAAAAGCGCCATTGAAAAAAAGTGCACCCTCGCGCCGGAGATCGGCATCATTCTCGGTACCGGGCTCGGGCAGCTGGCGCATTCCATCGAAGCTGCCGCAGTCATCCCCTACGAGGAAATTCCGCACTTCCCCCTGTCGACCGTCGAAGAGCATGCCGGGAAACTCATTCTCGGTACGCTCTCAGGGAAAAACGTGATCGCCATGCAGGGGCGGTTTCACTTTTACGAAGGCTACTCCCAGCAGCAGATCGTCTTCCCGATCCGCGTCATGAAATTCATGAACGTCAAGACCCTGCTCGTCTCCAACGCCTGCGGGGGTATCAATCCGCTCTATGGGCCGGGCACCATCATGGTCATCACCGACCATATCAACCTGCTTCCCGGTAATCCGCTCATCGGCCCGAACGATCCCCGCATCGGCCTGCGCTTCCCAGACATGTCGGAGCCCTACTCGCGGCGGCTCATCGAGCTCGTGTCCAAAGTGGCGATGGAGAACAAGATCCGTATCGAGCGCGGTGTCTATGCCGCCATGACCGGCCCGTCGCTCGAAACGCGGGCGGAGTACCGGATGCTCAAAACTCTCGGCGCCGACGCCATCGGCATGAGCACGGTCTCGGAAGTGATTGCGGCCGTCCATGCCGGCATGGAGGTGCTCGGCCTCTCCGTGGTCACCGATTCCTGCCTGCCCGATGCGCTCGAACCGGCGGATATCGGTAAAATCATCGCAACCGCCAACCGGACCGAACCCCTGCTGGTAACCCTGATAAGGAAAATGATCCCGCTCCTATGAACGACGACTTTTTTACCGCGGCAGCAACTTCCGGCGGATTTCCCGCCATTGAGGAGGAGATCCTCCGCTTCTGGAAAGAAACATCCGCTTTCAAGACGAGTCTTGACAACACCCGCAGGGGCGATGCGTTCGTTTTTTACGACGGCCCGCCGTTTGCAACCGGCCTTCCCCATTACGGGCATCTCCTCGCCGGAACGATCAAGGATATCATTCCCCGCTACTGGACCATGCGGGGCCGGTATGTGAGCCGCCGCTTCGGCTGGGACTGTCACGGCCTCCCGGTTGAAAATGAAATGGAAAAAGAGTTCAGGATCTCCGGCAAAAAGCAGATTGAAAAACTCGGCATCCATTTCTTCAACGAGGCGTGCCGCTCCATCGTTCTCCGCTACACCGGGCAGTGGGAAACCATTGTCAACCGGATGGGGAGATGGGTCGATTTCGATGACCAGTACCGCACCATGGATGCTCCGTATATGGAGAGCATCTGGTGGGTGTTCAAGCGGATCTGGGAGAAAAATCTCATTTACCGGGGCTTCCGTGTCCAGCCGTACTGTCCCCGCTGCTCGACCCCGCTTTCCAATTTCGAGGTTAACGAAGGCTACAAGGACGTCGACGGCGTCGCCATCACCGTGTCGTTTCCGGTGGCAGGCGATGAAAACACCCGGTTTCTGGTCTGGACCACCACGCCCTGGACCCTTCCGTCGAACGTGGCGCTCGCAGTGGGGCCGGATATCCGGTATGTCAAAATCCGGGATAACGGGAATATCTATATCCTCGCGCGCGACCGGCTTCCCGCGTACTACAAGAACGAGGCCGACTATGAGGTACTCGAAGAGCTCCCCGGCAGCGCGCTCGAAGGGCTCCGCTATGTTCCCCTGTTCGATTATTTTGCGGACCGGAGCGACCACTTTTTCACGGTGACGACCGCATCCTTTGTATCCACCGAAGACGGAACCGGCATCGTGCACATCGCCCCGGCCTTCGGCGAGGACGACTTCCAGGTCGGCAGCCGGCTCGAACTGCCGCTTGTCTGCCCGGTCGACGACGAGGGACGGTTTACCGACGAAGTTCCTCCCTGGAAAGGGATGCTCATCTTCGACGCCGACGATCCGATCATCCGCGAATTGAAGGCGAAAAAAAGGCTCATCCACCGCGGCACGATCCGGCACCGCTACCCGTTCTGTTACCGGTGCGACACCCCGCTTCTATATAAGGCAATCACGACCTGGTTCGTGAGCGTCGCGCCACTCAAACCCGCGATGCTCGAAGGCAACCGCCGGATCCGCTGGGTCCCGCCGCACCTCCAGCAGGGCCGGTTCGGCAAGGGCATCGAGAGCGCGCCCGACTGGAACATCTCCCGCAACCGGTACTGGGGCACGCCGCTCCCGGTCTGGCAGTGCGTCTGCGGACATACCGAATGCGTCGGCAGCCTTGCGGAACTGCACACACTTGCCGGCGCGGGCGACGAGGAGCGGGGGAAACAGCTCCACGGCGAAGCCGCCGCAACGGTCGAACGACTCCTCAGGGAAGAGTCGGATGCGCGGTGCGCGGCAAACGGCGTCGACCCTTCCTGGGCCGACAGGCTGCGAAACATTCACGTAAGTCATGATGACCTGCATCGCCACGTGCTCGACCGGCTGGCAATCACCTGTCCGCATTGTAAAAGCGCGGTCATGGATCGCACCCCGGAGGTACTTGACTGCTGGTTCGAATCCGGGTCCATGCCCTATGCGCAGATGCACTACCCCTTCGAAAATCGTGAACGGTTCGAGAAGAATTTCCCGGCCGATTTCATCGCCGAGGGACTCGACCAGACCCGCGGCTGGTTCTATACGCTCACCGTGCTGTCCTCCGCGCTCTTCGGCTCCGAGGCGTTCAAGAACGTCATCGTGAACGGTATCATCCTTTCCGAAGAGGGCAAGAAGCTTTCCAAACGGTTCAGGAACTATGCGCCTCCCGGCGAGGTGCTCGACCGGCTCGGCGCCGATGCTTTACGGTTGTTTCTCATCAACTCTCCTGCCGTCAAAGCCGAGGACCTGCGTTTTTCCGAGAAGGGCGTTACCGAGATGTCGCGGGCGATCCTCCTGCCGCTCTGGAACGCCTATTCGTTCTTCGTCACCTACGCATCGGTCGACGGCTTCAGGCCCGCAAGCCTCGCGGCACCGGAGGGCGGCACCCAGCTCGACCGGTGGATCGTCTCCCTGCTCAACGACAGCATTGCGTCGATCAACCGTGAGATGGAGCTCTACAACCTCTACCGGGTCGTGCCGATCCTGACCGACTTCATCGACAACCTTACCAACTGGTACATCCGGCGAAGCAGGCGCCGATTCTGGAAGAGCGAAAACGACGCGGACAAGGATATCGCCTACCGGACCCTCTACCATGTCCTGGTCGAGTTCGTCAAGGTCATGGCGCCGTTCCTGCCGTTTTTGACCGAAGCGATCTACCGCAACCTCGCGGCGGGAAAGATTGCCGGAGCCCCGGCGAGCGTGCACCTCGCCGCCTATCCCCGGGCGGACGAGGACCGGATCGACCGGGATCTCGAACTCTCCATGCGGCTCGTGCGCGAGGCGGTGGTCATGGGCCGCGCCCTGCGGAGCAAGTACACGCTCAAAACGCGGCAGCCGCTTGCCGCATGCACCATCATCATGCGCGACGAGGCGAAGCTGTCGCTCATCCGGCACATGGAAGCGCTCATCCGCGAGGAACTGAATGTCAAGACAGTGGCGTTCGACACCAATGAGGAGCGGGTGGTTGCACTTTCGGTCAGGGCGAACTTTAAAAGGCTCGGCAAAAAGTGTGGACGCCTGATGAAAACACTCGCTCAAAAAATTGAAGATTTCCCGGCTCCTGATGAACTCATTAAACTGCTTGAAGATGGAGGCGTATACCCTTTTGATGTTGAGGGTACTAAGATTCAGATAACTTTTGAAGATATAGAAGTCCGGCGGACGAAGCATGAGCACATCGAGGTCGAAGCTGGTCCGGAAATGATCGTCGCCCTCGATACCACCTTGACTGACGAACTCCGGCAGGAAGGCCTGGCGCGGGAGTTTGTCAATAGAATCCAGAATCTGCGCAAATCATCGGGTTTTGAAGTAAGTGATCGCATTACTACCTGCGGTGACTCTGCCGATAAGGGGCTTGTCGATGCCATAAGGATTTGGGCGGAGTATATCAAAACGGAAACGCTGACCGTGGAATTGTCTTTCGGCACGATCCCGGAAAGTATGTATCGCGAGCAGGTTGAAATCGACGGAATCATGGCGGAGATCGGCATTGCAAAGGTTCAATGAGAGGCCCCTCTCACGGCAAGCAGCATGAAATCGCTTAGAGCTATCAGTAAACATACCCGTCATACGCTGCTGTACTGGTTCGGGAGGGCCGCCTTTGCCCTCATTCCGCTCCTGCCCCGCGGCGCCGGCCTCCTCCTGTTCGGCCTCCTGGGCGACCTGGCCTTCCTTATCCCCCACCGCGAAAAACGCCTGACCGTCGAGCACCTTCGCTTCATCTTCGGCTCGTCATGGCCCGAAAAAAAAATCCGGGGCACCGCGCGCCGCGTCTACCGGTCGCTCGGGAAGAACACCTTCGATGCCATAAAGCTCCGCAGCATGACCGACGAGGCCTTCAACCGCATCGTCCGCCACAGCGACCTGACCGAATTGCGGGCTGCCGTCAACGAAGGCCGCGGGGTTTTCGCGATCACCGCGCACCTGGGCTGCTTCGAAATGCTGCTCCAGTTTGTCGCCCGGCACGGGATGCCCTGCTTTGCAATAGGCAGAAAGATGTTCGACCCGCGGATCGAGAGCCTGGTGCGCACCCTCCGCAGCGGTCCGGGCATCGACTACCTGAATCGCGACGACAGCACACGCGGCGTCATCCGGCTGCTCAAGGAGGGCAAGGTGTTCGGCGTCCTCATCGACCAGGACATCCGGGCCGAGGGTATATTCGGCACCTTTCTCGGACAGCGCGCTTTTACCGTGTCCGGACCGATGAAGGCGGCCATGCGGCTCAAGGTCCCGGCCTTCGTTTTCACTACGGCGCGGCGACCGGACAATTCGCACTACATCTCCATAAGCCCCCGGCTGGCGTTTGCGGACACCGGCGACTTCGAAAGCGACCTCGAGCGCAACGTACAGGCGGCAAACGACGTGATAAGCGCCGCCATCATGCAATCTCCCGAACAGTGGGTCTGGATGCACAGCCGATGGCGGCAGCAGCCGGAAACCCCGCAATGACAGGTATAATTTACTCATGAATAAATCGATTTTTTCTCTCTTGTTCACCGGCATGGTTCTTCTGCCGGGCTGCACCTCCAAAAAAGAACCGCTGCCGGTAACCGCCGAGACCGTCACCGCGCCCTATGAGGAGCTCGGCAAGACAACGCTCTATTTTTACGAGGGCAAAAACAAACGGTGGAAGCTCAACGCCGAGTACATGAAGAAACCGCTCTCCGATACCGGCCTCATGCTCGTTACCCCGGTGCGGCTGACGCTCTACGATACGCTCGGGAGGCCGCGTACCATCGTGCTCTCGGATTCCGGGACCACGACCCCCGCCCTCCAGAGCTTCACCGTATGGGGCAATGTCTACATCCGCAACCAGGATTCGCTCATCGTGCGTACGCCGAAACTCTGGTGGGTCAAGAGCAGGCGGAAAGTGGAGTCGGACACCTTCGTGCAGGTCGAAACGATCAAGGGGGATATCCTGCGGGGTAAGGGACTCGATGCCGTCGAAGACTTTTCCCACTTTACCTTCAAGTCGCAGGTCAGCGGCTCATTTCCCGATTTCAAACGCCGCGTCGAAGCGAATGAAGACAAAATTTACTGATTCGTACCCGAAATTACTTTATAGTAAAGGCAAACCATCGTGACCCTTGCACTCATCATCCTCTCCATCGGCGTTTGTGCCGCACTCGTCCAGCTCTTCATCAGGACCCGCGCGGGCGATTCGATCCGCGAAGAACTGGCAGGCCTGAAAACCCTGAACGAGCAGAAAGACCGCCGGATCGAGGAACTCACCCTCCGCGCCGCCAAAGCCGACGAGCTTTTCGCCGCCAACGCCCGCCTCGGCGCAGAGCTTGACGCCGAGCGGAAAAATACGCTGGAAAAGCTCCGGCTCCTGCAGGAGTCCGAATCGCGGCTCAAGCTTGAATTCGAGAACCTGGCCAACCGCATCCTTGAAGAGAAGGGTACCGCATTTGCCAACCAGCACGCCGAGCGCCTGTCCGGCCTCCTCACCCCCTTCCGCGAGCAGATCGAGACGTTCCGGAAACGGGTCGACGACGTCCACAAGAGCGATTCCGAAGGGTTCGCCCGGCTCATGGAACAGGTCCGCCAGCTGCAGGAACTGAATGTTCGGGTGAGTACCGATGCCAACAACCTCGCCGAAGCAATCAAGGGCGATGCCAAGGCGCAGGGTGACTGGGGAGAGCTCATCATCGAGCGGATTTTTGAGGCATCGGGACTGGAGCGGGGAAGGGAGTTCGAGGCGCAGGCAGGGCTGCGCACCGAAGATGGAAGGCTCTTCAAACCCGATTTCGTCGTCTACCTTCCCGGCGACAAAGCCGTGATCATCGATTCCAAGATGTCGCTTACCGCCTACGAGCGTTACTGCAGCGCGCTGGATGAGAAGGCCAGAACCGCCGCGCTCGCCGACCACCTCGCCTCGATCCGGCGCCACATCGACGAGTTGCAGGCCAAGGAGTACCAGCAGCTTCTCGGGAACAGGACCCTCGATTTCGTCCTTTTGTGCATTCCGCTTGAAGGAGCGTTCCAGCTCGCTCTCAGGGAAGACCGGAACCTGCTCTGCGACATCGCCCGCTCCGGGGTTGTGCTTGCCGGTCCGGCCACGCTCATGGTTACCCTCCGGCTCATCGCGCAGATCTGGCGAAGGGAGAAGGAAAACCGCAACGCCGAAGAGATCGCCGACCGCGCCGGAAGGCTCTATGACCAGGTAGCCCTCGTCTATGAATGCATGGCCGATGCCCAGAAGAAGCTGACCGGCGTGCAGGAGTCGTTCGACCTTGCCATGAAAAGGCTTAAGGACGGCAGGGGGAGTCTCGTCTCCCGGGTCGAGGAGGTTCGGCGACTCGGCGCCAAGACGGCCAGGCGGCTGCCCGTAGATCCTGCCGGAGAAAATAACAGCGGGATGCTTCCCCCTCCCGATTAGGCAGCCGGAGGCAGGGCAATCGACTTCCGCCCCTTCCGGCTGCCGTCTCACACTCCTCCGACGCACCGACCGGATCGCAATTTCCACCAGAATCGCGCTACCGTTCATTTTCCAGATTGTATTTTACTAGCAATTATGAGACCGATTGAGCTTTTTCTTATTTCAGCGTTTATATTCCAGGCTGCCGGTTCCGCCCGACCGCCGGACTCAGCATCCCCGGCAGCGCTCAAGCCGGCTGTTGCGCTCATCCTCAAATCGGCCAATATCAATGAAAATACCAATGAAAACGGTGAATTCATCAGCGAGCTGCGGGGGAATGTGGTATTCACCTACGACAGCATGCGCATCCGGTCCGATGAAGCGACCTGGCGGCGCAAGGCCGGAACCATCGAGTTCCGCCGGAATATCAGGGTAACGCGGGGTCAAAAGCTGCTGACCTGCGACCGCATGGATTTTGCCAAGGCAAAAAGTACCCTCACCGCTTTCGGCCACTTCAATTATTTCGATACTGCCGACAAGACCCGTTTGACCGGAAACCAGGGTGAGTATAATACCACGCTTAAAATTTTTACCATCACCGGTAACCCGGTGCTTACCCATATCGATACCTCGGCCCACGATACGCTGGTCATTAAAAGTCTCGCCATGCGCTTCGAGGATTCGGTCAAGCGCGCTACCGCAACGGACAGTGTCAGGATTACCAAGGGAGACCTTACCTCGGTATGCCGTGCCGCCCGTTTTTACACCAAGACCGATTATGTGCAGCTGCGGGGGGTTCCGCGCGTGCGGTACGGGGTCCAGCGGTTAAACGGCGACTCAATCAATCTCGACTGCACCGGCGGAAAGCTCCGGCACGCGATTATCGTCGGCAATTCGCACGGCGTCTACGCCGATACCGGTTCGGTGAAAAATCGCGACACCTCCTTCACCCATATCTGGGGCGACAGCCTGGATATGGTGATGTCGGATTCGGGCAGACCGAAGGTGCTCTGGTCTATCGGCAAGGCTTTGAGCAGGAACTTTGAAAAGAGCGATTCGGCTTCGGCGAACAAGGCCAGCGGCAAGATTATGATGCTCGGGTTCGGCAGTGACGGCAACGTTAAAAATCTGAAGATCTGGGGCAATGCCCGCAGCACCTATTTTGTGAACGACAGCAGCGGACACGGATGCAATGAAGTCAGCGGCGACAGCGTGTCGGTATTTTTTGCGCGGGGACGAGCAAAGTTTGTCACCCTGGCGGGAAGCACCCGGGGGATTTATTTCCCCCTGCCCTGACACTCCTCCTTACCATTTATTATATGAGTAATAATACTATGAATGAAATGATAGCAACTGAAGAATTACCGGAAACCGGAGCCTGGACTGCGACCGCTCCCGTGGATGGGAAGACGCGGGAGATCCGCACCGACGGGCTTGTTAAAATCTACAGCAAGAGGAAAGTCGTGGACGGCGCCTCGATATCCGTGCACCAGGGCGAGATAGTCGGGCTCTTAGGCCCCAACGGAGCCGGCAAGACCACTACTTTCTACATGATCGTCGGCCTCATCAAGGCGAATAAAGGTACCATATTCCTCGATGACGTCAATATCTCAAAGAAGCCGATGTATAAGCGGGCACAGCTGGGTATCGGCTACCTGCCCCAGGAGCCATCGATCTTCCGGAAGTTGACGGTAGCGGATAACATCCTTTCCATTCTCGAATACCAGGGCATGCGTCTCAAGGACCGAAAACGCAGGATGTTCGAGCTGCTTGAAGACATGAATGTGGCTCACCTCGCGGGAAGTTTAGGATATATGCTGTCGGGCGGCGAGCGGCGTCGGGTTGAAATCGCGCGCAGCCTCGCCATCCGGCCGGATTTCATCCTGCTCGACGAGCCCTTCGCCGGGGTCGATCCGATCGCGGTGGAGGATATCCAGAGCATCGTGCATGAGCTGAAGTACAAGGGGTACGGCGTACTCATCACCGACCACAATGTCCGGGAGACGCTGCGCATCACCGACCGGGCCTATATCATGGCGGAAGGCAGGATACTCATCTCCGGGACCGCAGAGGATCTGGCGGAAAACCCCGAGGCGCGAAGAATTTACCTCGGGCAGAATTTCCGCCTTGATTAAGACAAGGAAACGATTATGAACCTCGGTCTCGACATGTCGCTGCGGATGCAGCAAAAGCTCTCTTTCCAGATGATCCAGTCGCTGAAGCTGCTGCAGGTCAATACCCTGCAGCTCGAGCAGCTTCTCCGGACCGAGCTCGAGATGAATCCTTTACTCGTAGCAGGCGAGGATCTCGACGGCGAACTCGCCGAGAACGAAGACGACACCGAAAAGGAAGAGGTCAAGGAGTCTGAGGAGGTCAAGGAAGACGAGGAGCTCAAGGTCGACGAAGATTCGATCGACTGGGAAAACTACCTTGAAGAGGGATTCGACCTGGGCTACTCGCGCAATGAAGAGGTGGACCGGAACGAGGAGCATTTCGAACCCACCACAGTCTACCAGGCATCTCTCGAAGAGTACCTGACCGGCCAGATATCGGAAAAAAACCTTACCGGGGAACAAGAGCTCCTGGTGAAATTCCTTATCGGGTCTCTCGATATGGACGGGTACATGCGGCTGCCGGTCGAGGACATTGCAACCTTTACAAAAAAAGATATTCTCGCCGTCGAAGAGGCTCTCCAGATCCTCTGGACCTTCGATCCGCCCGGCATCGGGGCGCGGAACCTGCGCGAATGCATGATCCTCCAGCTCCGGCACCGGGGTCTCGAGGATTCGCTTGCCGGACACATTGTCGCCGACCAGTGGGACCTCTTCGAAAAGATGAAAATCCCGGATATCGCGCGCAAGCTCGGGGTGGAACCGCGCGTGGTGCAGGAGGCCATTGCCGTCCTGAAAACGCTCAACCCGAAACCGGGGTACGAGCACAATCCCGACAAATCCACCACCATCATCCCGGACCTCATCGTCGAAAAGATCGACGGCAAGTTCGTTGCAATGCTCAACGACCGCTCCATTCCGTCGCTCCATATCAGCAAGTCCTACGCCGACCTCCTGCGCCGCGGCAGCACGGTAAAACAGGATGTCAAGAAATACGTGCGCGAAAAGTTCAACAGCGCCTCGTGGTTTATAAGCGCCATCGAGCAGCGCAAAGCCACGATGCTCAAGGTCATGTATGCCATCATCGAGCGGCAGAAGACCTTTTTCGAAAAGGGCCATCCGCACCTCTCGCCGCTGCGGCTGCAGGATATCGCGGATATGATCAGCATGCATATTTCAACGGTCAGCCGCGTCACCAGCAACAAGTATGTCCAGACCGCCCACGGGATCTTCGAACTCAAGTACTTCTTTACTGAAGCGGTCGGCAAGGATTCGGCGGGAGACGATGTCTCCTCGGAGAGGATCCGGAATCGCATCCGTCAGATGGTCGAGGCGGAACCGGCGAGCGAACCGCTCTCCGACCAGCGGATCGCCGATGTCCTGTCGAGCGAGCACATGACCGTGGCCCGGCGGACCGTCGCGAAATACCGCGAACAGATGAAGATCCTTCCCGCACGGTTACGTCAGCGGTATGAATAAAAAATCCGGTCTACTTGCCGATCCGTCAATTCACCCCCGCCTGCCGGACTGGCTGAGGAAGCCGCACGGGCTTTCGGGCTCCTATCGGTCCGTCGTGCGAACGCTTTCAGGAAACGCTACGGCTTACCCGCCGGGAAAGAGCGTGCATACCGTCTGCGTCGAGGCGCGGTGTCCCAACCGTGCCGAATGTTTTTCAGCCGGAACGGCCACCTTCCTCATCATGGGCAACGCCTGCACCCGCGAATGCCGCTTCTGCCACGTGCACCATGGCAGTCCCGAGCCGCTCGACCGCGAGGAGCCCGCAAGGGTCGCCGCAACAGCGGCAGCGCTCAACCTCCGCCATATCGTCATCACTTCGGTTACCCGTGACGACCTGACCGATGGCGGGGCCTGCCATATTGCCGAAACCGTGCTCAGCTGCAGATGTATGCTGCCGGATGCGACCGTTGAGGTCCTCATTCCCGATTTCGGCGGCAACGAATCCGCGCTTTCCGCGGTTCTTTCCGCGCAACCCGATATCGTCGGCCACAATCTCGAAACCGTTCCGCGGCTGTATGCCGCAGTGCGCCCGCAGGCGGCATACCGGCAATCGTTACTCCTGCTCGACCGTGCCCGGAAGACGGTTGTTACCAAGGCCGGTCTCATGGTCGGTCTCGGAGAAACCGACGAGGAGATCGAGGCGGTCCTGGCCGACCTTATCGCCGTGGGCTGCAGCATGGTCACCATCGGCCAATACCTGCGGCCATCACCGGCACAGGCTGAGGTCGTGCGCTATGTGACCCCGGAACAATTCAGCCGCTACGAATCGATCGGCAGGGCGCTTGGATTTCCGGCCTTGGCTGCCGGTCCTTTTGTCAGAAGTTCCTTTCATGCACTCGAGCTTTTTCAGGCTGCCGGAGCAGCACCGTCACCATGCCCGGCATAGCAAATGCCCCCATACTCCTCCCCATTACCGCGCCTCAATGGTACTATTACCTGAAGCGCCAGCTTTCGGGGCAGGTCGGTTCGTTCTCTCATAGGAGTGGAATATCGTATTTTGTATCTGCTCCCTGTGACTATCCCTTAACAACCAACAAATAAAGGAGATGCAGGCCATGGAGATACGCATTACTTCACGGCATACCAAGGCATCGCAATCACTGCAGGATGCCATAACTGCCGATCTCAACAAACTTGAAAAGTACTCCGAAAAAATCGGCTCCTGCCATGTCATCATCGACAGCGAAAATTTGGACCAGACGGTTGAAATCACCATGCATGCGTTCGACCACGAAATCGTTGCGACCGGAAAAGCGGAAAATATCGGGAAGGCTTTTGACCTTGCGCTCGAAAAAATCCAGCGCCAGTTGATCAAACTGAATGAAAAGATAAAGGATCACAAGCATCCGTAACGGAGGTACCCGCGGTTTATGACGCGCAGGAACCGGGGAATAAGGAGTGCGCGCTTCGGAAGGGACTCAGCCGGTGACTAGAAACAATACGGATCTCGTTGTCGGCGCATCCATCCTTATCGCTCTGTGCATCCTCATCGGCGGGGTACTGTGGCTCAAAGAAGCCCTGATAACCGAGAAACAGGTATACTATACCTTTCTGTTTCCGAATGTCGGCTCCCTGCAGGTCGGCGACCCGGTCATGATCAACGGGGTTACGAAGGGACGCGTGGCGACCCTGTACCTGCGTCATGAGCTGGTTGCGGCGGTCGTGCATCTCGACAACGAGGTTACCTTGACTGACTCCTGCAGGCCCGTTGTCCAGAATATCGGCCTCATGGGCGAGCGCGGGATCGGCATCCAGCTTGCTGCCGCCGGCAGGGAGGTCCGGCCGACCGGGAAAAACGATACGACGTTTCTTGCCGGTGATTTCGAAACCGGCATTGCCGAAACCATGGGCATGATGGGATCGGTTCTTTCAAAAATGGAATCGCTGGTCACCGACATCTCGTCGCTCATGAACAATACTGTCGGGGACACATCGTTTGTCAGGCTCTTCCCGGTGCTGTCCAGGCGTCTGGACACGCTGACGGATCTGACCGAGCGGATTCTAAAAAAGAACGGCCCGCTTGTTGACAGCAGTGTTGCCAGCATGGCCGCGGCGTCGTCGCAGTTCAAGGGCCTCATGGATAAAAACAGCGACCGGCTCTCGACGATCATGGCCAACGGAGCGACGCTTTCGACCAATGCGATCGAGGCGCTGGCCAGGATAGACTCGCTATCGACCTCGATCCAGGGAATCGTTCACACCATCGAGGAGGGCAAGGGACCGCTCGGGATGATGCTCAAGGACGAACGGTTTTCGCAGGACTTGAGGCATGCGGTAACCGGCATGGATACGCTCGCCGCACTGGTGAAAAGCGACGGCTTGAAATTGCGCGTGAAATTCGGGTTTGGAAAAACCAAAAACTAATGGATACCTATGGTGGAACGTCAAATTAAAGTCACGAACTCGCTTGGCGTGCATGCCAGGCCGGCGGCAAAGATCGTCCAGGCCGCCAATCAATTCAAATCGGAAATCCGGCTCATCACGCAGAGCGCCCAGGCGGATGCCAAAAGCATCCTGAACGTCCTCATGCTCGGAGCCACGTTCGACACCCCCATAACGATCTCCGCCTCGGGTGTTGACGAGAGTGAAGCCGTCGACTCGATTGCGGCGCTTTTTACCCAGAAGTTCAATGAAGAGCAGTAAACGGGTTGGAGGGTTAAAACAAATTCCAAATAAAATTCCCCGATATGCGATTGGTAAATTCTTTCCTCCCATCAGGTAGAAAACTCAAAGGCAAATGCGGAAAATCAAAACCGTATAAGCCTGCATGCGTAAAATCAAAATAATTAAAATCTTTCCCGCATCTACGCTTTTGCGGTTTTGGTGTCGTTTATGTGTTTTCTACCTTAAAAGAGGGCGTTGCGGGAGGGGAAGGGGTGTGCCTAAAGACGCGTGCNNTAAGCGGTTCCCCCACCAGAGGCCTTTGCATCAAGCTTAGTTTACTTTATATTCTCTCTCAGTGTCTTCATCGCCCCGCCCCAGGCTATAAGCTGATCGAGCATCATTCCGGCCGATACCTCGTGACCCGGAAGCGGCTTGAAGGTCGTGTAATTCTCGAAGTCGGTGAAGAGCGAGAACATGACCTGGGCGCGGACATCGGCGACCTGCACTTCGGTCATTACCTGGCGCAGCTGTTCCACGGCCCGCGCGCCGCCCGCACTCCCGTACCCTACAAACCCCGCCGCCTTGTTGTTCCACTCGCCGTAGAGGTAATCGATCGCATTTTTTAAAGCGCCGGACGTGCCGTGATTATATTCGGGCGTTACAAATACGAAGCCGTCGAATGCGGCGATTTTAGCTGCCCAGACATGAGTATGCGGATTTGAATACTTCCCCATCGACGGGGGGATCGCTTCGTCAAGAAGCGGCAGGTTGTAGTCCTTGATGTCGACGATTTCAAATTCGGCATCGGTCCGGTTCTTTGCAATTGCGTAAACCCACTCCGCCACGGTAAGGGCCTTCCGGCCCGGGCGAGTGCTTCCGACAATAATGGCAATTTTAAGCATTGCTACTTCCTTCCTTGAAAGTTTCCGGGTGAACCGCCGCGCGACAGCATCCGGCGCGACAATGTATCTTGCTTGTAATATAGTATTCGCAGTTTCAATGATAATCTGAGCGAGGGCGCGGGAAAGGCGGAAAGAAGGCAGGGGAAAGGCAAGAGGAAGGCAGACGAAAGGCAGAAGGAAGGCACAAAGGAAAAACTCAAAATCTTTTCTCTGTGTTTTCTACCTAATGGTGGCGTCGCAACGGCACTAAATTTGCTTTCGAGATGCGTTTGCCTGTGCGGCAGGCACGGGCATATTTTTTGTGATACACTCTGTTATGACTTCAGCGCAAAGGAGAGGAATATGGAGAAATTTCTAAGGAGATGGGCTCAATTGCTTTTGCCGATTACCGTGGCACTGGTCTGCGTTCCGGCTGCAGAGGCAGGGGTGGCTATCGGCGTCGATGTATCGGTCCAGGTTGCACCGCCGCCATTGCCGGATTATGACCAGCCGAGCTGTCCCGGTGATGGCTATATGTGGACTCCCGGCTACTGGGCGTACGGACCTGACGGGTATTACTGGGTGCCGGGAGCGTGGGTTGCAGCTCCCCAGCCCGGCCTTCTCTGGACCCCCGGCTACTGGGGCTGGAGCGACGGCGTCTACCTCTGGCATGGGGGGTACTGGGGCCGGCATGTGGGCTATTACGGCGGCGTTCCCTATGGGTTCGGGTACACGGGCGTCGGCTTTTCAGGCGGCTACTGGAGAGGCGGGGCATTCTTCTATAACCGGGCCGCGTGGCGTGTCGGTGGAGGCGTTCGGAACGTCTACTCCCACTCTGTTCCCGACAGAGGTGCCGACGTGCGCGTAAGCTTCAACGGAGGCCCGGGCGGATGGAATACCAGGCCGACCCCCGGCGAAATGGCTGCAGCGCACGAATCGCATTTTCGGCCGACCCCGCGGCAGGTACAGTTTGAACGGGGTGCCGCCGCCAACCACGACTTCCTGGCATCGGCAAATCATGGCCAGCCTCCAAGGGAAGCTATTGCGCGACACCAGGCTAACTATCCTGCAATGGGCGGCAGACCAGGTGCCGGAATGGGTGCGAGACCGGATGCCGGAATGGGCGCAAGACCGGATGCCGGAATGGGCGCAAGACCGGGTGCCGGAATGGGGGGAAACCACTACCCTGCCGGAGGACAACATCCGAATCAGGGACAACATTCAAATCAGGGTCAACATCCGAATCAGGGACAACATCCAAATCAGGGACAACATTCGGATCAGGGACAACATCCGGATCAGGGACAACATCCGGATCAGGGACAACATCCGGATCAGGGACAACATCCGGATCAGGGACAACATCAGAATGAGGGCCATGCTCCGGAAGAGCATGTGCGGTGAGCGATATACTATAAATCTTTAAATGGGGAACCACTACGTGGTTCCCCCATCGCATGAAGCCGCCTCTGCCCGCGGCTTGAGTGCAAGGAGATGGTTTTTGAAATCAGGAAATGAAAACCTCTCGTCAATCGATCTCCTCATCGTACAGGTTTCTGTGCCTGGAAGTGCGCGATGATGCGGAAGGTTCTTTTGCCTCCATAAAACATCTCTGCCGGCATTACCGTGTTTTTTGTTTTCTTAAGACGTCTATTTATTATATTAAGCTCCATGCTGACGGACGGCTTTAAGGATCGAGTCATAAAGGCAAGTATCAGGCGTTTTATAGTAAGGGGATCTCTAAAAATGGCCTATTCGTCCTTCGACAAGCTCAGGACGAACGGTAATCCTGTAAAATTGAAAAAAAGGCCGTTCGTGGTGAGCCCGTCGAACCATGAACGGTATTTTTAGAAGTCCCCATAAGGAGATAAATTCCGTATGCAGCAGTAGAAGAGGTCATATTTGAAGATTCTCCGAAGCAGAGCTTCGGGGAATCTTCTATAGGAGAGGAAATATTTATAATGCGCTCGCTGTGCCTGTTCATCAGTGAGGAGTGTGCTTCATGAAAGGACTCTGTCATAGAACTCTGGTTATTTCACTCGGTGCAGTATTTCCGCTTCTTCTTGGAACCGTTACTATCCTTTACGCCCAACAAGGCGAAAGCGTGCAGGGCGGCCAGGCACCGACCCAGGAACAGTCCCCGCATGGTCAGGTGCCGAGGCTTCCGGGGCAGCAGGGCCAGCTCCAGCAGACCACTCACAACCAGCAGGGCCAGACCCAGCAGACCACTCACGGCCAGCAGGGCCAGACCCAGCAGACCACTCACGGCCAGCAGGGCCAGCAGGGACAGCACCAGCAGAATACTTACGGCCAACAGGACCAGCGTCAGCCGAACACTCACGGCCAGCAGGACCAGCACCAGGAGGCCCGGGACCGGGGTGACCACGGAGCGGTACCTGTCCTGCATGAAATAGGCCAGGATGTCCGGGCGGTAGACCATCTGGTCCGGGATGTGCAGGGAAATCAACCGAGGCCACGGCAGGAAGTTAACCGGCAGGAAAACTACCCTCCGGACCGGCGCCAGGAGGACATCCGGCGTGAACACTATCCTCCGGACCAGCGCGAGGAGGAACTGCGGCGGGAACACTATCTCCAGGAGTTACACCGGGAAGAGATGCAGGATCGCCGGGAGCTGCCGCCTGCTCAGCCGACCGCATGGGTGCCGTATCGGGCGAACCATTGGCAGATGCAGCGCCGCACGTGGCCCCAGCGCGGCGGCTATGTCGGCTACCGGATTCCCCGGATCCTTTTCAATGGCTACTTCGGAGCGTCTCACCCGTTTCGCATGAACAGCCTCCCTTTTGAATATTCCGGAGGATATCCCCGCTTTCAATACAATGGTCTCTGGTTCAGCGTCCTTGATCCGTATCCGGAATTCTGGCCGCGCGACTGGTACCAGAGCGGTGATGCATATATCAATTTTACGGATGGTGGATATTACCTGTATAATCGCAATTATCCCGGCAACGGGCTTGCACTGAAAGTCTCACTGAACTGAATAAAAATCCGGGTAGGCCACTATGCATCGAGGAACGGAGAACCTTATGATATCCAGAAATTTATTCCCGGCACTGCTTGCCGCCTTTGCCGTCTGCATTGCCGCCGGCTCGTGCACAAAGAAGGGAAACCAGGCGGCCGCAGTGCCGCAACAGCAAACCGCCCAGGTTCCGGCGCAGGATTCCACCGCGAAGGATACCATCGCCCGGCAGACCAATACCACCGCCCGGCAGACCGGTACCGCGGCGGTGCAGCCGGCTGCCGCCGATGCGGGCGGCCTGTCGGGAAGATATACCAGGCAAGAATTTACAAACAGCATCATGAGCCTTACCCAGGACCAAACCCTGGAAAAACTCGGCCAGCCCTGCACGGCGGGCAATTATTGCAATAGTGAAGTTTGGCAATATGGGGCGTCTGCGGCTGCCGGCTGTACTTCTCAATGGGATATTTACGATCCTGCATCGGGCAAGATCTGCAAACTTCTTGCGGTCACGTTCAACAGCGGCGGCACCGTTGAGAATGTCGAGTATATGGTATTTTGAATACAACGGCGATGCAGGGAAGAGATAACTTCCCGGTTCAATGAACCTTAACAAATAGCAAGGAGGCATTATGAAAAGAGCAGGCGCCGCCTTATTGGCGGGAGCGGTAATCATGTTGTACGGCGGGTGCGCAAGCAACAATCCTACGCAGGTCGTTCCTCCGACCGTCACCGTGACCATCCAGGCCATCGGAGCGGTCACGCTCGCGGGAGCAGCAGGGGCGGTAAGCGGGACCATCACGACGGATTCGATGATTACCGACGTATCCATGAAGATACTCGACAGCACCGGCACGGTCGATAAATCGGCGGATTTTACCCTGAATTATTCGCAGACGGCGTACCAGGGCAAACAAAGCGTCGACCTCACCAGCGATCTGGCAACATCAATCACCGCAAAGTCGGGCGACCTGCCGGGAACCTATGTGCTCGATATCGTCGCCGCAGCCGGCAGCGTTACCAAGGAAGCGAAGATGAATTTTTCGGTGACCGGGACGCCGGTAACGGAGGCATCTCTCACGCTGGGCGCCCAGCTTGCCGCGCCGAATTCATTGCTGGATGCGGACGACATGACAACCTACAGCATATCAACAATCGACCCCAGTATCGAGGCGTCAATAGACGCTATTTTTTATTACTCATCGGTTGTCAGTCCGCCTGAGCTTTCGTTCGTTTCACCTTCGGTTGCGCAGGGCAGCCCTTTTGATTCCTGGACGGATAAGGCGGCCAGCGAGTTCGAGGATGTCACGAATTCCGTGACCTACAGTACCATTTCAACGCAGGAACAGATCAATTATCTCTGGACAAGCGGCGCGGAGCAGACAAGGCTGACATTGTATCAAGGCCAGGTCATTGTAATCCATACCCACGATGGGCAATACAAACTCGTGCAGATCCAGACGATTGACGGCAGTGATGCTAGCGCCACCATGAATATAAAGGGCCTGTATTAGCAGATGGAAGGCGGGCGACGGGCAGGAAAACCGGTTAAGCCCGGAGCCTGGGGCCTGAAGTTTTCATAAGCTGGGATACGACAAAGCCCGGATAATCCGGGCTTTGTCGTTTTGTAAAAGTTGGCTCTTGCGCGGCAGTTTCGTGCCGTAGACCACTGAGCGGGCAAATGTTGTCTTTCCCAAGAGGGGACGGCCGACCGAAAAGGTTTGGATTTACGACTGCCGCTCCAATATTCCGAGCTGCATCAGGAAGGACCGCTCGCTCGATGCGTCCATGTTCACCGATTTCGAGAAGTGCTGCAGCAAAGACCCGAACGACGTGCCCGAGCTGAAGGATCTTCTTGAAGAAACTGTATGGGCGTTGGAAGCGGTGGGTGATACGCAGAAGAATATACTTGCTATGAAAGGTATTTGGAAAAGAGAAATGAAGATTAGGCTTGAGGAGATGAAAGAAAATAACCAAGGATAAGGATATTCCAAAGGAGTTCCCAATTTACTTTAGAAAATTGAGAAGTATTTATGGAAAAACCATCTGTCCATACCGATTTTATAGCAGTTCATGATAATATATTGAGTATGGAAAAGCATCAGTATTGTTGCAAACGCTTTGAAGCATTCGCTAATGATAATGCTATATTTCGGAATAGGAATCGAAAAGCTGAGACAATCTGGAAGACCATTGAAAGCATTCCTCTGTATTATTGTCCTTACTGTGGGAAAAACATCTGGAGAAAATGTGGAATCAGCGGTTCAAATTCATTAAAAACCAAATTGCATGAATCTAACCCTTGTTGTTCTATGATGAATAGATTCATTAAAAGGGAAAAGATTCATTACGCGTATAAATATTATCAGGATATTGATGAAACCGCATGGTATGCATCTGGGCAACGTCGGGCTGATAGCGGCCATTATTATTTCTGCCCATTCTGCGGCATTGGTGTCAGGTTTCGAATTGATGCTCATTTTTCGGCCTGAAAACAGGGTGACGCTTTTTCGGCTGCGGTGATTTCGATCAGTCTGTTTTTTAACATCCAATGAACAGCGGCGTTCCTCCATGCCGATTCCTGAGTGCTCTTCATGCTCATTTCTAAGATAATATCTCGACGTCTCATGATCCAAGCATGGATTTTCTTCCTTTCGTTTAAAGTGAAAGTAATGCGGGTCGTTGCGCGGGGTTATTGAAGTTCCCGACATTATCGCGTTTAATAAACAATGGCGCTCCATGCCTTTTGAAGAGCTGGTCGAGATTTTCTGCGACGATCTTTCCATCCGGAACATTTTTCGATTCGACCGGCGGGAAGACCTATCGAGAGGCGAGATCTCTGATCTGGTGCAGGTGTCAAAGGTTTTCTGAAAATGCGCCCCATATCTTTTAAAATCCGCGGAATCCCTTAATCCGCGTAATCCAGGTTCAGATATCATTTTTTTCGGCCCCTCGGAAACATTGTCTGAACCACGATTACACGGATCAGGGGATTTGTCGGATTGAAGGCTAAAAAAGTCCCCGCTTTCCGGATTATTTCCAAGTGGTTTCAACCAAATGGTGATCGTTGGACTCTGATTCTCCTGATTTTTCTGATTTCCTTGATTAAAAAAATCACTTCAAGCACAAGAATCATGAGAACCACCGTTCAGACAGTGCTTTATTCGAACGATAATAAGCTGGGCGACCGCGGGTCGCCCCTACGAAGGCAAGGGAAACTTTGAAGGCAGGGGGGGTGAAACCCGCCCCTGCAAAATCCTTTATGTTCTTTCTGCCAAATTGAAGCATTCCAGAGGTGCTCAGGCTCCCGGGTCAAAGACCCGGGCCACACGATTCTTGCTTTTGCCGTTCCCTGTGTTTTCTACCTAATGGGGGCGTTGCGGGGGGCCGAGAGCGCCCGCTGAAGGCGGGCATCGCTCTCGGCCCCCTGCTGGAAGTAACTATGTTATAAAAA
>PLTF01000064.1:5008-44654 GCA_003164335.1 Fibrobacterota bacterium | reverse complement strand
AGTACGCGGCGATGCCTGCCTCGCTAACGCTCAGCAGGCGCTCGCGTACCTCCGCAACGCCTCCAATTAGGTAGAAAACACCGGTACGGCAAAAGAACGAATCGTGTGGCCGGGTCTATGACCCGGGGCTAGAGCACCCCGCAACGCTTGCCTTAAGGTAGAATAAATTAAACAATCAAATTTGTAGAAGCGTAGATGCGGAAATGCGGGAAAGATTTTAAATCTTTTGATTTTAAGCATATACCCTTGTACGCATTTACGGTTTTGGTTTGCCGTATTTGTGTTTTCTACCAAATGTGAGCGTTGCGGGAGGGGGAGAGCGTTTGCCNNCCAGGGGAAACCCGCGAAGCGAGGTTGCCCCACCAAGAGGTTGGATAAAACTGGAAGGCCTTTTCAATCACCCCATTATTATTGAGCTGCAACTAATGATCTCCTTAAATTCTCTAAATACCCCAAAGCTTCCCTCCTCACCGCCGGCGCATCCTTCCATTGATCCGCAATCCCGGCGGCAATGGAATTCACCGTCGAATCATTTGAAAGGTCAAGAGCTGCAGGTCCCGCAACGTCGTTCCTGAGGAAGAGGACCGATGCGCCGTCCGTATACGCCAGCCGCCACGCGCTCGATGCATAAAGCCGCCGGATCAGGTTCTCGTGGAGCGAATAGAGCCCCGATGGCAGGATCACCTGGGTGATATTGAACTTTTCCGCTACCCGGTCGAAGAGTTCGGGATGTTCGCTTATGGCAAGATATCCGGCGAAAAACTCCGGAGGACGGATAATGAGCCGGGTATCGATGAATACCTTTTCCTGCGGGTAGAGGCGCCAGATAAGGTAGCCGCCGTAGCGAAGATCGTTGAACATGGTTCCGGGAACCGGGGTCTCCTTGAGGTAGTCGGCGATTTTCTCGGGGAACCTGAAGGGCGACACTACCCGGTTCGGGGGATAGAGCGAGACCACCGACAGGTGGCTCACGAACAGCGCTCCCACGGTCAGAGCCCCCAGGGCGATTGCCTCAAAGGCGAGGATCCGCCGCTTTCCAGTAGAGAGTCTTGCCGCGAAACCCGATTGCAGGAGTTCGGAAACATTTGCGCCGACTATCGGAACCGCGATGACAAAGAAGAGCGGAACGTTCCGCACCGCGCTCAAGGCAAGCCAGCCGAATCCGGCAAAAAGGAGGATATGGCTCGCAACGCACTTCCTGCGGTTCAGGATGAAGAGCAGGACGGCGATTGCCGCAACGGCCAGCGTTACGGTACGGTAGATCGAATCGTACCCCGTAAGTGAAAAAAGCGGGACGTTTTCTGAAATAGCAAGGGAGTAGAGGTTGCGGGCAGACGGTGCGATTCTGCCGAAGAGCCTGAGGGGAAAGGCGAGTCCGGAAAAGCCGTATGGGTTGACAAAACACGAGCCTGCACAGGCGGCGAGGAGCACCATCTCGAATACCGGCCTGCCTCGCCTGCCCCGGACCCACATCAGCGCGCCTTCAGCCCAGTAGGTACCAATGATGAAAAACCCTATCGGGTAGAGGCCCTGCGAATTGGTCCAGAGTATCTGGAGCGGCAGGCACAGCAGAAGCGCTTTTCTCTTCCCGGTACGCCGTGCGCGCTCGAAGAGAAAAACATAGGCCGCCATGAAGAGCAGCGTCACGATCACGGGCCGGACGCAGAGGAGATAGCGCATGGCGTATACCAGCAGGCAGGTCAGCAAAGCAGTGACCGGCACGTACAGCTTTGACCGATGCGTCAGGCAGAGGAGAGCGGCGGTAGCGGCGATGGCGGCGAGTTTGAAGAGCAGCACCGCCTTGAGGCCGCCGGCCAGGTAGAGACCGTAGCAGAGGAGCTGGAAGAGCCAGTGCAGGTCGATCCAGCGGGGGGAGGGGAGCGTGTAGGCGAACGGGTCGGTATGGAGGAACCCGTGGGCGATCATTTCCCGTCCGGCGGCGAGATGCCAGAAAATATCCGCGTCGGTTATGGGGAAGTAAACGAAAAAGGCCGATACCGCCATGCAGAGCGGGATCGGCCAGTATAGTGCGGCTAAGCGGCGGGCGTTCATTTTGCCATGGCTTTAAATGCCTGCAGCTTTTGCCGGAATATTTTCACGGAGTCGTCGCTGCCGAGTTTGCCCAGTGCGTATTCCGCGCGCCGGAAAAGGAGCTGGTTGCCGGGATCGCGTTCGAGCGCCGCGAGGTAGATATCAATTGCCTTATGGTACTGTTTCGCCGAAGCCGCCACCGAGCCGTAATTCACGGCGAGGTTGGGCATAGCGGGATGTTCGGCATAGAGCTCTGCAAATAGCGTGAGGGCGGCCTCGCGATTGCCGCTTTGCGCATAGGCGACGGCCAGGTTGCCCTTTGCTTCGGGATAGTCCTTGACCAGGCGCAGGCACTCCCTGAAATAGCCGATGGCCGGATTAAGAAGCTTCTTCCTGAGACAGAGCGTTCCGAGATTGAAACAGGCTACCCCGATGACTTTCGGCCGGGGAAGGTCGGCCAGGTCGTACCACGGCGTCATTCCGGTACGGAACCGATCCTTGTAATAGGCGTCGTCATGTTCGCAGCCCGACCGGTTCGGCTCGATGTTGACCCGAACGTTGCCGTCGTCGTAGCGGCAGAAGAAGTGTCCGGGAAGCATTACCCCATGGATCGGGCACCCGAGCCTTTCCGCAAGCATGAGGATCAGGAGGGAGGTGCCGAGGCATGAACCTTTGTGCGACCGGTAAACACGGTCGGGAAGGAGCGATTCGAGCGAAGTGTCGACGGAATCGAATCCTATGTTCCATGTTTTGTAGACGACATCGAGAATTGCTGAACGCGCGGCAGCCGGCCCTGCTTGAAACTGCGGCGAATGCCGGATGACCTCGCCGGTGCTGTCGAGCGTCCGGTAAAAAGCCGCAATGGAACCGCTGTCCTGGGCTGGGTCCCCAAACGGCGGATGGCTTGAAAGTATCCTGCAGGCCGTTTCGAGCGAGATCGTATCGGCATGCGGGATTACCATCGCGGAGCCGGGGATCGATTCTTTACTTTTTTTAGTCGAACAGGAAATGGCGCTCAATGCCATTGCGGCGAAGAAAACGGCGGTTCGCAGGGCGGCATGGAATGGCGGAAATCGAAGGTATTTGTTCATAGGAGCAACGGGTATCCAAAATTTGGGCGGAATGTCCTTCGATAAGCTCAGGACGAATGGCAATTGGCTGTATCATGAATATCAGCCGTTCGTGGTGAGCCTGTCGAACCATGGGCGGCAGTTTTAAAATTCCCGGCTTCAGAACATCGAGGTCTTGAAGCCGATTGCAAAGGTCCAGGAGTCGAGGAAATCCCTGCCATCCGGCCAGAGGAATTTTCCTTCACTGCTGGCGCCGCTCTCTATCAGCTTATTGATGGCAATATAGATCGGATAGTCCGGTTTGGAGAACTCGAGGCCGTAATGGAGGGTGAGACTCCAGGTCCGGTTATCCGGGTCGGGGAAGGGATTGTAGGTATTCGCCGCAAAGGCGGGTATCCAGTCCACTCCGAAGGGAACCCAGAGCTTTGCACCGAATGAGTGGACATAGTGCTCGACACCGCGGTAGCCGTAATAGACATCGGCATTGAAGCTTGACGGCGTATAGCCGCCAAGGTCGTTTTGGCCATAGGGCTTGAACCAGTACTGGAAACGGCTCTTGTCGTTGAGGTATCCCCCTGCCCAGGCGCTGTTCAAATCGTTGTATTGATCCGGTTGCGAATTGATAAATTGATTCTTGCCGTAGAAGTTCAGCTCAAAGGGATTCGCATAAAAGGCTTCGACGATCCATAACCCCTTTTCGACATCGATGGTTTTGCCGATGCCGATCGTGGCGCTATAGAGTCCGCTTCCGCACTGCATGGCGGTGGGAAGGTATTGCATATCACCATGCACACCCCGCTTGATATCGTACTGGCCGGTCGGGAGCGTGAGGTTGAACATGAAGCTGTATTCGCCCTCCATACCGAAGGTCTTGGAATAATCGAGCATGATATCCGACAACCCGGACGCCACCTCGGTATAATCCTGGTACTCTGCCGCCGGCTGGAGGTCACCGGTATTGGATACGATGGGGATGGTGAGGCCGAGCGTCGAGGTCCAGGTGGGCTTAATGCTGAAACGCGATTTTACTTCGTCGTACTGGTAATTCTGACCGAGCGACATCATCCCCATTACCTGGGCGGTGATGAGCCCGCCGCTGACGCCGTTACCGATCCATTTTACATCCGAGCCGACGCCGCCCGATCCTCCGGCCCCGCATCCGCCGACGCACTGCCATGGCGTGAGCGCGGTGAGAGCGGCATCCGGGCGCGGAATGAAATGGCTGAAAAGAAGGAACGTAGCTGCAACGACGATCGCAATGCCGAAGCCGCAGGGCAAAGCTTTTTCCACAATAAGACTAAGGCTGGTCGGGGAGGGTCGCATCCTAATTCCCTATCCAGAGCGATGGGGTGGACTCAGTATTCATTTTTCCTGACCCGACGGTCATTAATTGTGTTTTTTCGCTGCCGCGGATACCGACGTTCTTGAGGAGTACCAGATCCCAGGATGAACCATTATCGTTCGAAGAGGCGAGCGCAGCGGCGAAATTCGGTTTGTTGGACCATTGCGGACATTGCCATGCAGCGTACCCGCTCCCCATGATGCTGATCGGGATAAAATTAATCACCGTATTCGAGGTATCTGCGATGAACAGGACGCTGTGCATGGGAAGAACCCCCTGCGAATCTGCCGGATAGGCAGGATCACTCTTAAGAGGATTATTCATTGCCTGAACTCCTCCAAAGTTCAGGAACATCATCCTATCAGAGGTATCCGGGTCCGGGTCGATAGAGGGATTGCAGATTTGAACCCCTGGATTTATGGAAATTAGCGAATCTGAGGGAATATCATAAAAGCAAGCGGCTTCATAGCCGGAACAGAGAAAGGTGCCATCGCCGGAAAGTCCGCCTATCATTGGATAGGGCGCAATCTGGACCGCGGAGCCAACCCTCGATCCGGTATCGGCAAGAGAAACCTGCTGTTTAAGTGTGAATGCCGAGCCTGAGGAGGGCATAGTCGTCGTTCCAATAAAAAATTCGGTTGAATAGATGATATAGAGGGAACCTGTTGCGGGATCCTGAAACCAGTGGGGCCTGGTACCGGTTGCGCTGATTAAAACCGGCTTGGCGGTGGTATTCAGTTTCTGAATATAGGCGCCTTCAATATTCTTTCCATTGAATAAACCAAAGGTGACGAAGGTACCATCGGGTGACAGCAAGGGTTTGTCGGCATCTAAATTAGCGAGTGATGCAGGCTTTGAAAGTGCGATCGGGGCAGGCGCGGAGTCGTTGAAATCGACATAATAAACGTCGGCAGCGCCGTTATTTGTCAGTACGTAAGCGATTTTAAAATTTGTATTTGTTGTTCCCAGGAAAGTGGCAATGGTTGAGGAGGAAGGAAATTGATAGGGCGATTTGGGCGGTTGCGCAAGCACGAACGGGGTCGGCTTATAGCAGGAAAACAGGATGGATGCGACTATCGCGGCGAGAATAGGTACAGTTTTACGGGAAAATCGATTCATAGTTCCTGGTATCGGATAAAAAAAACTAAATTACATGAAGCAAATATACTTTGCCTGACAGGACAAAAGGCAGCTCTCGAAAACGCTCCTCATGCCGCCTGACCTTACGATGCATCTTTTTTTCACCGTTTTCTCGCTACGCGCTGGAAATGTATTTTGACCTTAGCCGCAGGAATCGTCACCTTCAAGGAGACCTATGTCCCGGGAAAACGTGTATTTCATTAACCTGCATTCGGAGTCCGGCTGCTCGCTCGAAGACAAATTCCGTTGGCTGCTCAACGAGGCCGGAATCGCCGACCTCGTTTGCAAGGGCGAACTCATCGGCATCAAGGTCCATGTAGGCGAGCGCGGCAATCTCGCCTACGTTAACCACAATTATGCCAGGCTCGCGGTCGGCGAAATTACACGGGCAGGCGGCAAGCCGTTTTTAACCGATACCAACACCCTCTATGGCGGCGGCAGGCACAATGCGGTGGACCACCACGCCTCCGCGGTGATGCACGGCTATTTCGAGGCGACCACCGGAGCGCCCTTTTTCGCGGCAGACGGGCTGCGCGGTCTCGATTTCGAGGAGCTCCCGGTCCAGGGCCGTCATGTAACCGGTGCCCGGATCGCCGCCGGGATCTGCCAGGCGGACAAGATCGTGATGCTCTCGCACTTCAAGGGGCACTGCGAAATGGGGTTCGGCGGAACCATTAAGAATATGGGCATGGGGTGTGCGTCGGTGCCCGGAAAGCTCGAACTGCACTCGGGCACGAAGCCGGTGCAGGACCACAACCGGTGCGTCGGATGCGGCCAGTGCCTTATGAACTGCCCGGAGCACGCGATCGTCATGGCGGAGCATAAGGCGGTCATCGACTATGCGATGTGCATCGGCTGCGGGCAGTGCGTGGCGGCATGCAACTACGGAGCCATGCAGGTGAAGTGGGCGGAGCATGGCGAGCGGCTCATCGAGAAGGTGGCCGAGTATGCGGCGGCGCTCTACGGCCAGTTCAGCGGCAAGGCGCTCTATGTCAATTTCGCGCTGGAGATAAGCCCGGATTGCGACTGCTGGGATTATAACGACAGGCCGTTCGTGCCCGACATCGGCATTCTCGCCTCGCGCTCCCCGGCAGCGCTGGACCGGGCAACGATGGACCTCGTCAAAAAGGCGAATCCGAGAGCGGGGGAGGAGAATCCTTTCGATGCCCTGCGCCCGGGCCAGAAGTGCGAATACCTGTTTGAATATTGCCGGACGCTTGGAATGAATGATGAGTATGAACTGGTGGAGGTGGGATAACCATGAACATAATCCCCAATGATCCCCGCGACCCCGAATTCCTCCGCCAGACCGACGAAGCCAGGCATAAATTTGGGAGGGAACTGCTTGACGATAAAGATTTAATCCTCCTTGCCTGCGAAGAGATATCACGCACCTTTACCCGGGAAGAGATCCGCTATTCCGAATAGCCTATAGTAATCATGAAAAAGATACTCGTAATCCTGCCCAATAACCTCGGCGACGTCATCATGGCGCTGCCCATGCTTGAAGGCCTCAAGAAAAACGACCCTGAAGCGCACATTACCTTTTTCGTCGAAACGGGATACGAGGGCGGGCTCATCGGGAGTCCCTGGTGCGACCGCATCTTCCTGTTCGACCGGAAGGGTATCCGGGACCGGGCACGGACCCGGAACTGGCGCGCTTCGCTCGATGCCCTGCATAACATTGTACGGGAACTTGCCGAGGAACGATTCTCCCGGGTTATCAACCTCTCACAGCACCCCTATACCGCCTATATCACCGGTCTCCTGTCGTGTCCGCAGACGGCGGGGCGCGTTTTCCTGCGGGAGGGAAATCATGCGGTGGCCGACAACTGGAGCCGGTACCTGTACGCCATCCCCTTCGGCCGGGCCTACAACCGGCTCCATGCCGCGGATATCTACCGGAATATTGCGGGCGTTGCACACATTCCTTCGCAGGAACCCCTGTTTATCGGCGCGGATGAGCGCGAACAGGCGGGAAAATATTTGCAAAGCCGCGGAATCGATCCTGCCGGAAAGCCGGTCATGGTGCTCCAGCCCGGTGCTGCTTACCAGGCGAAGAGATGGCCCATCGAGCACTTTGCGGCCCTCGGACGGATGCTTATTGACGGCGGCTACAGAATCGTCATTACCGGCGCGCAGGCGGAGGTCGCAATCGCAAACGGTCTTCAATCGCAGCTCGCCGGCGGGGTTGTGACGGCCGGGGCTTTGAGTTTCCGCGAAACCATCGCGCTTTTGCCCTATGCGGCCGGATGCGTTACCGGCGATACCGCGATCATGCATGCTGCTGCATCTCTCGGACGTCCGGTCTATGCGCTCTTCGGCCCCACGAATCCGGTCGAGACCGGGCCGTACCGCCGGGGCGCCTGGGTTTTCAGCGGCAGGTGTCCCAACCGGCCATGCTTCTGCTTCGAATGCAAGACCCGTCTGTGCATGAAGTCAATTGTTCCCGGAGAGGTGTATCGGACCATCCGTGAAAATGCGGTAAAGGAGTCCACCTCCGATGTCTACCTGACTGCGGTCGATCCCGACGGAATATTGCGGCTTGATCCCATTGTCGAACGCGGCGCCCCCTATTGCAACAGGGCGGGAGCTGCCCTCACCGGACGATTCATCGATCATGAATCCCGTCCCGCTTTTACCGCTTCCGAAGATGAGGCCGAAGCGCTCAAAAAGGAAACATATGCCGTTGCCGATGCCGCCCGGTCGATGGCGCAATCGCTCGCCGAGTTCGAGTCGAGCCGGTCCCCCGATTCTCTCCGGGCCTTTGAAACCATCCGCGGAAACCTCTCCAAACTTTCGGGAATCGGTGTTTTCTGGACCGCGCTCCTGAATCTTCAATTGAACAGCGTTCCGCTCCTTGACCCTCCACGAGGGATAGCCGAAAGCCGCGAACTTTGCCGGAAGATGGCTGAGGAAGTAAGCGCGGCCCTGTCGATCCTCCCATGACCTGCCCCCTCTGCAGCAGTTCTGCCTGCCGGGAAAATTACCGTATGAATAAGCGGAGATTTTTCCTCTGCCCCGCGTGCGGACTGATTTTCGTTCCGGCTGAAGACCACCTCAGTCCGGAAGAAGAGCTACTGCGCTACGCGCTCCACGATAATACCCCCGGTCATGAGGGCTACAACCGGTATTTCGCGGAGCTCATGCAGGTGATCATCGATCGTGGTCCCGCCGGGGCTATTCTCGATTTCGGCAGTGGCAGGAGCGCCGTTCTCACCGGGCTCCTCAATTACCGCGGGTATTCCTGTACTGCCTACGATCCGCTCTACGGTATCGGCATCGATGCAGTCGATGCAACCTACGACCGGGTCATCCTCAGCGAGGTAATCGAGCATGTGCGGGATTTACCCGGGGAAATAACGCTTCTCGGGAAGGTGACCCGGCCCTCCGGGGAGATCGTCATGAGAACGAAAATTTACCCGTCGGTCGAGGATTTTGCCGGCTGGTGGTACAAGAACGACACCACACATGTCAATTTTTTCAGCCATGGCGCAATGGAAATTCTGGCAGGCAGGTTGGGCCGGATTGCAGAAATGACCGCGCCGGATATATTCGTGCTGGCGCCACCGTAAAAGGTTTGAAGCGACCAATCGTCATCCGGTTTTAGTCTGCATTGGAACCACGCGGCAAACCATTTTAAACGCAAAATAACCATTTGATGGTTGATATTGAAGCTCACCGAAGCAGAGCTCCGGGGAATGCCTTCGCTGTGCCTGTTCAACCATTCAGTGGATGATTTTCAACCATTTGGTGGTTGATTTTCAGTGCCCAGGTGAAAACATCCTCTTTCCGGATAATCCGTAAGAGCCGATCACAGCCCCGAAACGGTTTTCCCTTCAGGGTATTCTACGGAGAATTTGAGCGGGACCACAATTTTTTCCTCCGGCTTTATCTTGTAATACCACTCAAGGATATCCTGGTCATTCTTATGCAGTTCCGCAGTATTTTCTTTCCACTTTGGTTCGATCAGGTCCACATGGATCTCCTCGTTGCCCGATAGGGGGAGCTGGTCGAAGACCACGATTTCCTCGTCGGCAGCGTGGCTGTTCGTGACCGAGATTTCGTAGCTGAAGGTGATTTTCCTTTTCTTGCTGAACATCCCGCACTGTTCCTCGATCCGGTTGATGAGCTTGCGCTCGACCTTGATTCCCTCGTCAACTCCCAGAAAAGTCCAGAACTCCTGTCCGGGTTGGACCTCTTCGACCTTTGAGGTGGCTACGAACGTGTTATTCAGGAAAATGCCGGCACTGCCGGGCAGGAGCGGAAAGTCGGTCTCGTTTTTGATTTTCGCCTTGAGATAGGCGTGCGGGGAGAGCTTGGGCACGGTTGAATAACGGAAGGTTGCCGCAAACTCTTTAGTCATGATCGTTGCCGTATGCTCCTCATTGTCGCTTTCAACGGTAGTCGCGCCGGGAATCTCGAATACCGCATTGATGCTCCCGGAACTTACCGAAGCGGCTTGCACTTCAAGAGGAGGTTCAAGCCCGGCCATGTCCCCTCCCGCTCCTCCTCCTCCCCCTCCTCCCCCTCCCCCGTATGCATTTCCTGCCGGCACAGGAGCCGAAAATGAATTTGAGGCCCGCTTGTTGAGTATGCTTGTTTCTCTCCGCTGGGCGAAGAGTGGGGGAGGCGGAGCATAAAAGTCGATTCGCCAGGGGGGCAGGTCCGGCTGGGCGCCGCCGATTGAGGGCCTGGCGGTTGATAGCTTCAGCCCGGCATTCGTCCAGTCTTCGCCGGTATTCTGGCGAATGGTGGCTTTGTAGGTCACGGTCAGGGTTTTCTCTCCTGTTTTTGCCCGAAGCTCGTACGATGGCGACCAGGAGGGACCATACACGATATAGGAGAGGTCAAGGTGAATCTGTCCCGGCTCCTTAAGGTAGATCGCCGCCACTGCCTGGTTGCGCGACCCCTTCGGGTCGCGGCCTATGTTTGCCATCCGGAACGAAAGTGCGCTGAGGCTGTCGTTCAGGTCACCCCGTGACCGGGTCGTTTCCCTGATATCACGATCGATTGCTTCCAGCCGGTTCCGGTAAAAATCCAGCATTGCCTGCCATTTCTGGCTGTCAAGGTCAGGCGCAACGGCCTGCTGGGTCGTTCCATGGTCGGTTACCTTCATGGCTATATTCTCCACAAACTGCCGCTCGCTTCCCATCTGCTTTATCCGGTCATCGTCGGCGGCAATGGCCTCTTCCAGTTTAAGCCTTTCGGCGGAGAGCGCGCGCGTCAGGGAGTCGGCATAACCGGCAAGCGGCTCCTGGCGGAATTTAACCTCCTGGAGCAGGCCGTTGCCCGATCCGTCGACCGTGATACTGTTTCGATCGATTGATTCCGGCAGGTGATCGAAGATAAGGAGCTGTTCCCCTGCGGGAAGCGCTTCTGAGCAGGTGCGGGTGACCTGGGCGCGATCCGCAAAGATCGTTACCGAACTGATCGTGGAGGCGACATGGCGTTCCTGCCCGTTAGCGCTTAAGCCGGTGATAACCAGCAGCATAGTGGTTATGTTCAATAGAAAGAATAGACCTCGGGCCATGGAATCCTCCTGACTGATGATGTAGAGGATTAAATTAGCACGTGCCGGGCGGCAATATCAAAAAAAAACAAATGAGGCAAGGGCTCCATGTATTTTTGCTATTATTTGCAGGAATTACAGGTTATCCCGATTTCCCGCAGTATCGGAGGGTTCAATGTCACTTTCTGATGTAATAAGCACCGCTCTTGGCCAGATCCAGCATATCGCCAAAACCGAGACCGTGGTTGGTGAGCCCATTGTTGCCGGCGGGGTTACCCTGATACCGGTATCGCGAATATCGATAGGATTTGCGGCGGGCGAAGCGGGCAAGAATGAAAAAAACAACGGTGCGGGAACAGGCGGCGGCATTACGGTGACGCCGATTGCCTTTCTTTCCGTCAGCGATGGGCGGGTACACGTCCATGCGATTACCCCTTCCGATCCGATTCTCAACAAGCTGGTTTCACTGGCGCCCGATGCAGTACGCAAGCTTACCGAAATCTTCGGTAAAAAAGACCACGATAAGAGTAAGGAGTAGCGGTACCGATGATAAAATTTGACAGGCACGACCCTTCCATTCTCTGGGTAGCATCCGGAAACGTCGGAAGGGGGGAGGGTACCTATGAACATCCCTTCGGTTCCCTTGAGGGCGCGCTGGCGATTACCGTACCGGGGTCCACGATCGTGCTGAAGAAGGGCATATTTACCGGTGATGTTACCTTCGATATATCCGGGGATTTCGATAATCCGATACGGATTGCCGCTGAGGCCGACGGCGAAGTAATAATCAGCGGGGCATGCTGGTTCTTCTACGATGTCTGCGATCTCGTCGTTACCGGGTTTACCTTCAGGGACTCACCGCACGGATCGGTATCGATCATGGGCGCCTGCCTCCGGAACCGCTTCGCAGACCTTGAATTTATCAACTGCGGGGCCGGAAAATCCGCTTCCTGCACCCTGTTTTTCGGCGGCGCCGGAGGCAGCTGCAACCTCGTTGAGAATTGCCGGTTCGAACGAAATGCCTCCAACGCGTTACGGACGCCGGAAAAGGCAACTATAGGCCTCATGGTAGGCGAGGGAGACCGGGCCAACGGGGCGCCGATAACCGACCATATCATCAGAAGGAATCGATTTGTCAATTACGACTACGGGATCCTGATCGGCTCCGACGATGCGGAGGCGGGGCAGTGCGGTCATATTGTCGAGTACAATAGCGTCGAGGATTGCAGCTTCGAAGGAATCCTGGTCAAATGCGGGGATACGACTGTTCGCGGCAACCTGGTGGTCCGGTGCCGGATAAATTCAATCGAAATCGGCGCCGGGACCGGCAGCATCATCGAGGCCAACCGCCTCGTCGATTGCGGGAACGGCATTGCGATCTACGGGGCGGACCATACGGTTGCCGGTAACTGCGTCGTCCGCTGCGGAAACCATGCTGTGCATGCCTGCGCAGGATCAACTTCCCCGCTGCGGAACGCATCGTTGAATCTCATTATCGAGGGCAACACCGGTGTCGATTGCGGGACGCCTTCTCCGGGCGCGGAGCGCATAGCAGGAGTCCTGATCGATGCCGGTACCAGCTGCGTCGTCGAGCGGAACCTGTTCTCAGGGCCGGGTATCCCGTGCGCCGGAGCGGGGATATCCGGGAGCGTGCTGGTTGCCGATAACCTCGCTTCCCATTCCTGTAAAGCAATGAACGGCGTTGCGCCCGGCGATGTCACCTTTACCTGCTCCGACGGTGATGACTACAGCAACGAATCGGGCTATGGGGCCCACGGATGGATGGTACTGCCCGAGGGATTCAATCCCCGGCAGGATGCCCTTGGCGAATCGGAAGGCTACACCGAAGCGCTTCCTGAAGATGCCGTAAATGCAGAGGAGTTTGACGAGGAAGTGCCGGATGAAGCATCTGAGGAAATGGAAGAGAGCCTGGATGCCAAAGGAGAAAACTTTGAAGATTTTATGGGAAGACTGTACAATCCGGATTTAGAATAAAATTTTGTTGCAGCTATAGTCGAGAAACCGAGCTTAAATCAAATGCTTCAGGCCAGGGGAAACCGCCGTAGGCGGTTTCCCCACCTGAGCAGGAAATAATCGGTTATTGTCCAAGCACCACCGGCTGTTCAATTGCCGATTTGCCGGTCTTAACCGAAAGTATATATTTTCCGAAAGGCAGCTTCATGCCTGCCGGGCGGAGGCTCTGGGAATAGACCCCTGCCGCCTGCTCCCGATCAAGCAGCACACCCGCCAGCCTGCCCCGGATATCAAACAGTTTCATTGAAACATGGCCTTCCGCAGCAAGCGAATAATCCGCCTGGCCGCCGCTTATCCTGACCGCTTCCTGCTTCAGGGCAGGGGCCGCGGTGTTTACCACTGCGGTAACCCCGGAGGAGGTCGTTATGGTGCCGTCGCTCCCGACCGCGATGAACAGGTTGTTACCCCATGCGATACCGTAGAGCCATTGGCTGGTCGAAGAGGTCCTGACGGTCCAGGTGATGCCGGTGGGGGAGCTGAGGATTGGTCCGAGGGTTCCCGCACCTTCATGACCGACGATGACGAACTGATTTGCCGCCCAGATGATGTCCGACAGGAAGGCGCTATCCCCGGAGACCTGTTGCGTCCATGCCGTTCCGCCCGGAGAGGTGTAAATAACGCCCGAATCGCCGATCGTCGCGAAGGTGGTACCGCTCCAGACAACCTGGTTGAGAACTTGCGTTCCGGGAGCGGTGATGGCGGTCCACGTGGTACCGTTTGAAGAGGTAGTCATGATCGGGCCGGTGTAACCGCCGACCACAACAAACGTTGCCGGCTGTCCGCCGTAGGCAATTCCATTAAAATCGCAATAGCATCCCGATACCTGGGTGGTCCAGGTTGTACCGGTCGGAGAGGTTAATATGGTACCGTTGTCGCCGACAACGATGTACAGGTTGTCCGCCCAGATGGCCGCATGGAGCGGATAGGGAAGGTTGGTAACCACGGTCGACCACGTGGTTCCATTGGTCGAGGTCAGCAGTGTGCCGCTGTCGCCAACGGCGACGAATAGATTATTACCCCAGGTAATGCCGAAGAGCTCCTTCGTCGTGCCTGAGGCCTGGGTTATCCACGAAGTGCCATTTGTCGAGGTAAGAATCGTGCCGACGTCGCCTACCGCTACGAATTCGCCGTTGCCGTAGACGATCGCCCGAAGTTCATTGCTGGTTCCCGAAGCGCCTGCCGATGTCCAGGTGACCTGTGCCGTTACCGCTGCGGATATAACGCCGACCAGAAGCAGGGCGCGCAACAGGACCCCCGGGGAAACCTTATGCAGCTTCTTCACTGCGTGTAAACCAGTCATCCATACCTCCCGATTGTAAGCGGTGAACCGGCAAAGTGAACACGTACCCCGATGCCTCTCCGGGGAGCATCCAATCTAATTGGCCTTCTCAGTGAGCTCTCATTCGATCTATGCGAGTGCAAGAAAATAGCAAATGTTGTACCTGAGAGGCAAACTATCGGACCCGGTGGTCCGCGGAAGGATAACTAATTGAAGCTCTCCGAAGCAGAGCTTCCGGGGACCGTGAAGCAGCCTGCCATTCGCTCGCTGTGCCTGTTCATTAAAATTATGAATCCGGTAAAAGTCGGAATCTAAAGATAAGGAGGATGATTTGCCGGGAAAAGCACGGGTAAGATTTCCCAGGCATCATTTTAATAACCAGTTCATAAGTAGTGTTACCGTTAGCCGTTCGTGGTGAGCTTGTCGAACCATGAACGGCACGAATCTACAGTCCACCCTTCGACAGGCTCAGGGCGAACGGCAGATTTTTTATGATCATACTTATGAACTGATTTAGTAATATATAGTAGATAGGAAAAAATTAATTTTTTTAAGCCAAAAACAGGTCACCATGATGGACGGATCAGCAATCCTATTCCATAATTGGTAAGAAGGTATTTTCAAAAATTCAAATTCTTTCAGATTGAAGCTGCTACAGCAATTTTGCCCGCATATTTCCCCCAGCCTTGAAAACCAGCAGGAAGCGCGCAGAGGGGAGGCCTGCGAGAGGGTCATTAATCCGATACCGGCCAGCCCGCTGATAGCTGTTCCACAGCGACCTGATTTTTCTGCCCTGGAGATTATACACCATAACCGAAACGAAGGAGCCCTGCACCAATGAATAGACAACACCCGATCGGTTGATTGCTACTGTGCTCAAGGCGGCTCTTGGAGGAGCGGTCCGGCGGACCGCCGAAGATGATCCCGTGAGATACAGTGGAAAAACTGCGACATTACCGGTATACGGCGTTCCCTGGCCGCAAATGGTGGTTGCGGCTGCATTCGATTCGAGCGCCGTACATCTGATAAAATTTTCGCCGGGAAGCAGGTACTCGCCACCCCAGGTCCAATTCCAGGTTACCGAATCCGATCCGGTACCGCTCTGAATTGCGGCGACGTTCCATGCGCTCCGGTCGAGTCCCGTCGCATCAAGCACTGCAAGGATTTCCTGTGCCGCAGGGGCAGGCCACTGGTCGACGGCGTTGCCGGTCAGGGCAGCGGTGGCGGTTGCCGTTGTCGCCGGATCGTTGAGCGTCGCGGTTAAGCGCGACGTTGCAGCGGCATTGGCGGTCATCACCGAAAGAATTCCCGCGGATTGGTTGACAGCATAGATCTTGCCGGTGACCGGATTCGTTACAAGAGCCACCGAAGGGCCTGCGAGGGCAAGTGATTCGGATTTGCCGGTGGCGCCGTCTATGACCGTTACGATACTGTCCGCCGCATCCGCCACAAAAATTTGATTTGTCACCGGGTTTACCGTAATGGCTGAAGGCGAATTGCCGACGGCAACCGTCAAACTCTGGCCGGTTGAGGCGTCAATGATCCGGATATCGTTGTCCCCGCTGTCGGTGACATAGATGGCATTGGTGACCGGATTGACCAGGAGAGTCTGCGGCCAGTGGCCGATAGTGAAGGAGCCCGAAACCGTGTCGATGGCGCCGTTAATGCCCGTCAGGGTACTCACGCTGTCATTGACCACATAGACCTGGTTGGTTACCTCGTTCACTGCGATGGCCGCGGGATATTCGCCGGCGGGTATGGTAGAGGAGAGTCCTGTCGCTGGTTCAATGACCGTTACCGTACCGACGGAGTCGTAATTGGAAATGTACACCTTGCCCGTCACCTCATTGACCGCCATTGCAACCGGGTTGCTGCCCGCCGGAAAAGTCTGCGTCGCATTGGAGGTCCCGTCGATGACGGTTATTGTCGAGTCGCCCTTGTTAAGAACGCAGACCATGTTGTGGATTTTATCGATTGAAACGGCGGAGGGCAACATTCCTACGGAAACGGTTGTGGCAATGCCGGTTGCCTCGGCGATTACCGTAACGGAATTGCCGGTGTCCGATGCAATGTAGAGTTTTCCGGTTATCGGATTGACTGCAATCGCGGAGGGACTGCCGGGTACGCCTATCGGCGAAACAGCGCCGGTCGATCCATCGACGACCGAGACGGTGCTCGTGCCGCGATTGGCCACGTACACATTGTTCAGTACCGGGTCCACGGCTGCGGCAATCGGCCCGCCTCCAACGGCAACGGTTGCGGTATCGTAACCGTTGCCGTCGATTATGGTAACCGAATTGGCTGCGCCGTTGGCCGCGAAGATGTTATTGGTGAGCGGATTCACTGCAAGTGCGCCGGGACTTTGTCCTGCGGGCAGGGTAGAGAATCGTCCCGTCGCTGCGGAGTAAATGGTAATGGAATTATCATTGTAATTTGCTACATAGATTTTATCGGTAGCCGGGTTGACGGCGATGGCCAGGGGATTGTTTCCGGTTGGAAGTGAGGCGGTCTGCAGCGTTGCACCGTTTATCGCCGTAAGCCCGGCGCTTCCCGCATTCGCCACATAGATGGTGTTGGTTGCAGGATTGACGGCTATGGCATCGGGATTGGTTCCCACGGCGATGGTTGCGGTTTCGTTGGTGGCGCCGTCGATGACGGTGACCGAGGCGCCGTAGTAGTTGGCGACATAGATCTTGTTGGTAAAAGGATTAACCGCGAGCGCTGTCGGGTCGGTTCCCGTGAGGATTGCACGTGTGGCACCGGTGGCATTATCGATCACGGTAACGCTGTTGCTTCCGCTGTTGGCAACGTACGCCTTGTTGGATGCGGTATTGAATACCACGTCGACCGGGTGGTGCCCTACGGCGATGGAGCTGGTCTGGTTGGTGGCGCCGTTTATCAGCGTGACACTGTCGCTGCCGTAGTCGGCTACATAGATACGGTTGGAGTCGGCGCTTATCGCCAGGGCGCCGGGCGCACTTCCCGTTGTAATCAAGGTCGGCTGGTCGGTAGTGCCGTCGATAACCGTGACGTTGCTGCCGCCGTAGTCTGCGACATAGATCTTATTCGTAAATGGATTGACCCCTATGGCTGCCGGCCGGCGGCCTGTCGCGACGGTGGAGGTCTGGAAGGCCGATCCCTTGATGATCGTTACGTTGTCCCCGAAATAATTTGCAACATAAGTCTTTCCGGTGACCGGGTTGACGGCAACCGCAGATGGGGAACTTCCGGCTGCCGGTGTTGCGGTAATAAAATCGGCTTTCGCGAGGCCTGCCGGAAGGATGAGCATGAAAAAGACCTGGAAATATGAAGACAGCGACCGCATAGGTATCTTCCCTTCACGTTGAACCGGCATGAGGACGAACGGGCCGTTACCGTATGTATGTTAGTACGTATACTATAAGGAAATATGTTCCGCACCGGTCGCAGGAGGAGGCCAGGCCGGGTCGGCTCCCCCCAACCGATCGATGATCGACTCAGCGAGCGCCGGAAGGGATGGATCCCGCGCTCCCATGAGCAGAATGCAATCCCCGTGCGTCGCGAGAGCGGCTGCCCTGTCCGGAATTGCGTCCCGGCTTTCGACCGCTTCGGCGACAAAGGGGACAATCCCGAGTCCGGTAATAAGATCCTCGGACCGTATGTCCCGCGTAACGGTACCGCCCGCGTAATAGATCGGCAAAAGCAGGAGCGCGTCACCCTGGGCGAAAAGCGACCGGAAAGCTGCCAGGTAATCGTCCCGCAAAAATCTTGTAGGCCCGAATCCGTGCGGCTGATAGATGGCAATGATGCGGGCGGCAAGACCGCGCGCTGCTGCAACGGCAGCCGCTATTTTTGCCGGGTTGTGCGCAAAATCGTCGACTACGAAGATGCCTGTTTTCGTCTTGACTGCCGAAAACCGTCTCGCAACTCCCTGGAAATCGCCGGTAGCTTTTGCAAGCTCGCCCGGTAAACACCCGAAGTGCTCGCACACGCAAAGTGCTGCGCACAGATTTTCCGCATTATGAGCGCCCGGAAGCGGCAGCCGCATGGCTGCGCCGCGGTAGCGGACCGTCGTTGTGTGGGGCGAAAGTTCGATGGCATCGGGCTTCCAGGCCGCACTCCCGCGTCCCGGCACCCTGGTACCGAACCGCATGGTTACCGGAAGGACATCGAGAGCGTCGTCGTCGGCATTGGCGGCACTCCATGCCGATTGCGCAGCAAGCGTAGCGAATAGCGATGCCACCTCCTCGACACTCTTATGATCCCGCGAAATATTCAGGAAAACGGAAGCGGCAGGCTTGTATTTGACAAGGGTACCGTCGCTCTCATCAGCCTCAATCACCAGGAGATCGGACGATCCGTAATAGGCGTTACCGATGAGGCCCTCCTTTTCGAGGCGGATGAGCGGAGCGCCGCTGAGGAGGGAGGGAGCCTTTCCGCAGGCGGAAAGGAACTCGAAAATCATCGCCGTCACGGTCGATTTCCCGCTGGTACCGGCCACGGCAATGGTTTCCCGGGAAGCGCCGACGGCCGCCAGGACATCCGACCGGTGATAGACCGGTATGCCCTTTTCCCGGGCCGCAATGATCGAAGGATTCGAATCTTCGATGGCGGTGGATACGCAGACGGCGTCGGTCGAGGCAGCGATACCCGAGCCATCCTGGGGAAACAGGTTGCATCCGAGTTCGAGGAGCTTATCCCGCACGCCTGCGGTCTCTTTGCTGTCAAGAAGCCGGTCGGATCCGGAGACGACGATGCCAAGCCAGGCGAGGTATTGGGCCAGCGCGCTCATTCCGGTGCCCAGGATACCGATGAAATGAATATGCGAGCAGAGGTATCCGTTAAGGGAAAGCGAAGCCGCATCGATAAAAACTATCGTTCCTTCGGCCACGGCATCGAAAAGCTCCATACAGTCACGATTGCGCAGTTCGATGCACCCCTGCGACTGCGGTGTGCCGATGGTTGCCTCATGATTGGTGCCGTGCAGGTAGATGAATCGCTCGAAGGAATCGATGCCGGGACCCCTGTTCAGGCCCGGTTCGAGTCCTTCGAGCCGCATGATCCGTGTGAGAATCAGGCCTTCCGGGGTTGGTTCTCCATGCCAGTCGGTACCGGTGTCCTCCCGGCTGAGGAAAATGCGGCCCAATGGCGCTCCGGCTCCGATTTTCTCCCTGATGCGATGGATGCCCGGCGGCGTCTTCAGCGAACCCGAGCGATTGCCGACTCCCCTCGGGGAAGTTGCTATTGCGAAGGACCCGGTTATTTCCGTCCGGCGGCAGAGGGAAAGTACCTGGGAAGCGGTATCGACAAAAAGGAAAAGGTCCGCCGGGTCGGCGAGGAACGGTTCGAGATGCTGGTAGACCTGGGCAATACGGCCGGGATTCATTTTTGTCGTGCTCTCTTTACTGTATGTATGCCGGATATATGCCAAAATACTTCACCGGCCGGCCGATTACCGCCTTTTATGCTATGATGGTTCATGATGTCCGCTTACGGCAGGTCCGTAAGGAGGACCGTCTTTAACCGGACCTCCGATTCGACGGATGCGGGACGGTTCGTATCTTGACCGGCAGTATCCTGATAAGACGATTCTCTCCTGCCTGTCGATTATGGGGGGAGTTATTTTTTCAAGGCTCCCTTCGATGGTTGTTCACCCATTAATCCCGACCGAAGCGGCGGAAGCCGTCTCCGGCACGTTTAGCAATGAGAGGAAGACGAACATGCCCGGCAGCAATACCGGCGAATCGAACAATATCCAGCAGGAAGATACCTGGCGTCTCTTCAGGATTATGGCGGAATTTGTGGAGGGGTTCGAAACGCTTTCAAAACTCGGACCGTGCGTTACGGTTTTCGGTTCCGCGCGGACACGCAAAAGCCATCCCTATTATAAAATGGCGGTTATGCTCGGTCGCCTGGCCGCACGGAACGGCTATGGCGTTATCACCGGCGGCGGCGGCGGCATAATGGAGGCGGCCAGCAAGGGAGCCACCCTTGAAAAGGGAGTTTCCATAGGACTCAATATTCAATTGCCTTTTGAGCAACTTCCCAACCCGTATTTGAAGGTCCTGCTCAGTTTCCGCCACTTTTTCTGCCGGAAGGTTATGTTCCTTAAGTACACCTCTGCGGTTATCATCATGCCCGGCGGGTTCGGGACCATGGATGAAATGTTTGAAACGCTGACGCTCGTGCAGACGCAGAAAGTTGAAGCCCTCCCGCTTGTCCTGATGGGTAAATCATACTGGCACGGGCTGCTCAAATGGCTCGATGCCTCCATGCAGGAGGAAGAGGGGTATGTTTCCCCGCATGACCTTGAGCTCATAAAGGTCACCGACGACCCCCGCGAGGCTATTGAGTTCGTTAACGCCGCGCGCGGAACAAAGAAAGTGCGGGCTAATTTTGCCTGATCATCCGGGCTCGAGGATTTATCGTGTCAAGGAATGGAAACTTTCGGAAAAAAAATAAGCTTCGGTGCAAAAAAAATCCGAAAATCGCAAGATTTTTATTGACTTCCCTATGTGGAAAGTTTGATATTATAGATGGTAATGAAATAAACAGGGTACTGTTGATTGCTGCAAGTAAAGTAAAGGCATTACCTGAGATTGGACAACCCCTTTGAAAACGGCGGGTTGGTCCGGGAGCAGCAGAAGACCCGGACGGTCGACGGCCGAATCCTTTCACCATCATTTCCTTCCTTAAGGAGGTAGTGAAGTGGCAGCAAAAAAGAAAGTTGTCGCCAAGAAAAAGCCGGCGGCAGCGGCAAAAAAAAAGAAGAAGTAGCACCGGTCGGGATGGAGCATGGTTATCGAGGCGGAGAGGTCAGGCGATCCTCCGCTTCTTTATTTTTGTCCCCGGGGCTAAGAGAGCCGCCGGCGGTTTAAGACCGTCTGAAAAAGTTTTGTTGCCTCGGGAGCGCGCATATTTTATTTTTTCCAACCGATTGCACTTTTTATCCTCCTCTTTCGTTCGGACCTCATGATAGAATTCGCGAAGCAAGTTTCAGAGAAGTGGAATATATCAGCATCCCTGTCTGAGCTCATATGTGATGGTTTCCAAAAGGGTGATACTCCCTATTATCTGGCTGAGTACCGGCCGGAGGTAGCGGTAGAACTGCCCATTGCGGTTGTCTGGGAGATTTTCGACTTCCTGAAAGGCATGGAAGAACTCGTTTCGAAAAAGAAGCGGGTCCTGAATGCACTCAAAAAGGCCAACTTGCTGGTGCCCTCCCTTGAGAAGCGGGTAAATCTTTCATCCGATGCCTTCGATCTCGACGATATGCTCCTGCCCTTGCGGCCCAATCCCCGAAGCAGAGGGCAGCTGGCTGCTAAAAAAGGCCTGGACCCCCTCGCCGACCTCATCGCCCGCCAGGAAGAACAGAGCCGGACGATCGAGGAGCTTGCCGAAGAGTATATCGGGAGAGACCCCTCCCTGAAGACCGTCGGCGATGTCCTGCAGGGTGTAAAGGATGTCCTGGCCGAAAGACTGGCGTACGATGATACCATCCGTTCCATGGTGCGTGATTTTGCCTATGAGGACGGCTATTTTGAGGTAACGCCGAAGAATCGGCAGGATCCGCGGTTTTCCCAGTATGTTCAAAAGGAATTACGCCTTTCCGAACTCACCAAAGAGGAAATACTGATACTCCTGGCGGCCGAAGAGGATAAATCGATCCGGTGCAAGCTCGGGGTTCAGATCTTCCGCATAACCGAAGTCCTGCGTCATCATTTCATTCAGAATCCCGATTTCAGCGGATTCGATCTGCTGTGTGAAATCATTGATGACAGCTGGCAACGCCTGCTCGAGCCGATCATCGAGCGCGATGTAAAAATCCGATTGCTGCAGGAAGCCTGGGATTGGATCGCTTCGCGGATAGTTCCCGAAATTGAGAAAAAGTTTGCCGAGGAAGAAAAACGGGGGTCGCTCTGCATTGTCGATGCCTCTCCGGTGAAGCAAATGCTGTTTCTGGTCGTGAGCGGTCATGGCGACCTGCTCGGTGCCACCTCGGAAAAATGCGCTGCCGACGGGACAATCGGCTCCTACGACCGCATACGGCAGTTCTTCCTTCGCCATCGCCCTTCGGAAATCATCGTCGTTGACAATGAGAATGCAGCCGAAGCGGAAGCCGTTCTTGCCAGGATTGTCGCCCCGCCTTCCGAGACGGAGCCTTCCACGCCGATATCACGAAGCGTTACCGATCCCGCCGATCGGAATCCCTGCGATTCGGAATGGGTGATGAAAAAATTCGAAACGCTTCTCGACGCGGACATGCGCAAGCTCTACGGCATAGCGCTCATGTGCCTGAAGCCGATCAGCCTCATCCCCTGTATCGGTGTCGATTTCTATTCGGTGCATCCGCTCCAGCGCGCAGTTCAGCGCGACCGGTTTGCTGCCATTATCGATCGCATTCTTACCGACGCTGCTTTGCATAAAGGAGTCATGGTCCGGGATATCGTCGATTCGCCGGTGGCGCGCATGTCGTGCATGACCGGCGAGGTGTTGCAGAGTGTCCGCACTCTGGACGGCCAGGAACCGATAGTTTCAAAAAACGGGCTTCTCAAGGTTCCCGGCATGACCGAGGTCATGTTCAGGAATATCGCCGGTTTCATCATGACGCCGGCAGGCGAGGACATCCGGGACCGGTCGCTCGTGCATCCCGATCATTATGGGTGGCTCGATGAGGCCGGGGAGCAGATCAGCGTCTCCCTCGATACCCTCATGACCGACCCGGAGATGCTTCGATCATTTGCAACCGATGATTTTGTCCGCAAAATTTACATCGAGAAAAAGCTGATCCCGCAGCTGCGTGCCTCTATCCGGCCTTCGGGACCTTCGGTTCAAAAATCGAAGCGCAAGCTGAAGCTCGCCGAGCTCAAAGAGGGTTCCATTATCTCCGGGAAAGTCACCAATATTACCCCCTTCGGCGTATTTATCAACATCAACGCGGTTTGTGACGGGCTCGTCCATATCTCGCAGCTTGCCGATGAGTATGTAGAATCTCCCGAGCAGGTAGTGGCGCTGCACGACAAGGTTGATGTGCGGATTCTCAAGGTAGATTCCAAGAAGCGGCGCATCTCTCTTTCGATGAAAAATCTTGGAAAGAGGGCTCCCCGCGTTCGTCCCTCCCAGGGGCAGCTCAACACGCTGGCCGAGCACTTCAAGAATCGGTAGGCGGGTGGATTCGGGCAGGCCGGTTCAATAATCGAGCCGCTTCCCCAGCGCCCACATCGATTCGAGGTTGTAAAAGGACCGGAGACTCGGCAGCATGATGTGGACTACCACATCGGAAAAATCCAGCAGTACCCACCGTCCCTCGGTCTCTCCCTCGAAGTGCCAGGGCTTCGTACCGCGTTCGGCGCAATTGTCAATTATTGCATCCCCGATGGCGCGGTTCTGCACATCCGTTTCCCCTCCGCAGATGATGAAAAAATCCGCCATGGCCTCGGCTTCACGCAGATCGATGACGGTGATATTTTCGGCCAGCTTTTCCTGCGCTGCCGCGACAATGACATCGACGAGTTGGATCCCCGCCAGGGGCTGTCTTGATTTTTTTTTCACTGGAGTCTCTCTTTGTAATCGGGATAGTCAGAGCCGATGATGACCGTGACCTGATACGTTGTGTCGCCGTTGCGCAGAAGCATGCAATGGCCTGCATGGAGCGAATCCGTAATCTGACGCGCAACGGTCATATCCTTCGATCGCGCGATAACAAGGGTGAAGGGATAATTCCGTTCCGGTGCGTTGCCGATATTTTTCACATCGAAATTTCTGGAGCGCAGGAAATCCGCCATTCCCTCGCCGGCGCCGACTGCGCCGCATCCGTTCAATACCTGAACCGGGCCGAGGTACGGAACGGTTGCCCGTTTTTCGGTTTTTACCGGTTCATGTGTTCCCGTCGCGCCGCGGCGCGCAACACCCAGAAACACGGCAAGCAAAAGAATGATGCCGATAGTTATAAAAATAAGCAGATTTTTCGGCGACTTTTCCGTCGGTGCGGCTGTCGTATTTTTTGAGTTCACCGGTTCCGTCGTGCGGGATTGATGGAAACGATGGTCGGCGTATGCCCCTCAATTTCCGTACTTTCCAGGAGGACATAGGTGAGAACCATGATCTCATCGCCCGGCATGCCGAGACGGGCGGCGGGCCCGTTGAGTTCGATGCATCCCGATCCCCGGTCCCCGGCAATTGCATAGGTGACGATTCGTCCCCCGGTCGAAAGATTCAGGACATGTACCTCTTCGAACGGAAGAATGCCTGCTTGTGCAAGGTACTCTTCATCAATGGTAATGCTGCCTTCATAATCGGGACGCAGGGCGGTAAGGCGGATGTCTCGTATTTTGCTATGCAGAAACATTCGTTGCATTGAATTGACAACTCCTTCTATTCGGTTAAATCGGTCCGGGAAAGATATAGCCGCTTTCAGGACGTAAAAATACAATCGCCCGCTCTCTCCGGGTACCGTCCCGTTTATGGCCGGTGCCGGAACGGATCGGACGGCACCTTCGCGGGCCGGGATTGCCCTGCATGCGCATCTTAACCTCGCACGACCGGGAGGCATATTCTATTTTACTATTCAATGAAATCGAAACAGTTACTCCTATGGTGCTGTGTGGCAGTTGCGGCAATCGGCGCCTCCTGTGCCGGAACGCGCCGGTCGCATCTTTCGCAGCGGGCGCTCTGCTCGATGCATATGGCCGATGCGATAAAACGGTACGATGCGGGCAAATTAAACGCCGCAAAGAGTCTTCTGGATGATATAAAGGACAAATGCAGCGGCAGCGAGATAATGGACACTGCCCAGTACTACCTTGCCATGTGCCTCATGCAGATGAAATTTTATCCCGAGGCAAAGGTTGAGTTCACGAGGCTTACCCAGGATTTCCCCCGCTCCCCGTTCCTCGATGAATCGCGGTTCAGGATCGGGTATTGCGTCTTAAAATCGTCCCGGTCGGTCGATCGCGATCAGGCGGAAATGGCTGAGGCGCAGCGGGTATTCAAGGATTTTCTTGAGAGTTTCCCCTCCTCCCCGTTTGCCGACAGCGCCGCGAAGTACCTGAAGGCAACGGTAGAACGACTGGCGGAAAAAGAGTTCGACGCTGCCAGGTTTTACCAGAAACTCGGGCAAAAAGAGTCGGCGATTATTTATTATAAGACCTTTCTTCAGGATTATCCCGCTTCGAAACTTGGATTACAGGCTCGGCTCAATATGAGTCAGATGATGGTAGAACTCAACCGGAAGGCCGAAGCCGAAGAGGTGCTCAATGAACTTGCCGCCCAGGACAATTCCGGGGAGCTCGCCGCAAAGGTCCGCGAGCTGCGTAACCGCTGCAGAGAGTGAAAACCCGGCAGGGGATGGATCGTCCCTTTCGGGCGGAGAAGATACAACGCCACTGGGGCTTCTGGGCGGAACGTTCGACCCGATCCATAACGGGCACCTCGCCATAGCAGCCCTCGCCATTGATTTTTTCAAGTTATCCAGGGTTCTCTTCATCCCATCGGGCCGGCCACCCCATAAGCCGTTTCCCGGCGAATCTGCCGAGCACCGGCTTGCAATGCTCCGTCTTGCCGTAACCGGCGAGCCCTCCTTTGAAATCCGGGAGGAAGAGGTGCACCAGACCCGGCTCTCGTATACCTTCGATACGATACAAATGCTCCGGCAAGTATTTCCCCACCGGCCGTTTTTCTTTATCATCGGGTCCGACAATCTGTATGAGATTGAAACCTGGCACCGGTACCAGGAACTGCTGCACCTGGTTGCTTTTTGCGTCGTGCACCGTCCTGACTATTCGCTTTTGATTCCTCCCGCGCTTGCCGGCGGTAATTTTCTTCCTTTTCCCGCGCCGGAGTGGGGTATCAGTGCAACTATCCTTCGGGAGTACCTCGCGAAAGGCTATCGGTGCCGCTACCTGATCCCGGACGCCGTGGGTGAGTATATCGTAAAAAACCGGCTTTATTCGTTACCCAGAGGCGTACCGGCAACCGGTATGGCGGCAGGATGCAGGGTACAGGAGCCCTGAGCGGGCGCCCGTTACGATAATGGCCGGGCTTCCGGCGGAGGACAGCCCATGAATACCTTCCAGTCGGGACCCCTGCAGGAGACGGGGAGGAGCCCTGCCGTTGCAGGACGCTTTTACCCTGCCGCCTCCGATTCTCTCCGGGATATGGTTGACAATTTCATTGCCCTTGGTGAATCTCTGCCGTCGGCGCCGAAAATTATCATAAGCCCTCATGCAGGCTACCGGTATTCCGGCCCGGTTGCAGGAAAGGCGTATGCCGCGATCGATTCCGCAGTACGGACCGTCATCATACTGGGCCCTCCGCATTATGTACCGGTTCGCGGAATTGCGGCTCCTTCGGTTGCATGGTTCGAAACGCCCCTCGGCCGGGTAGCCATCGACCGGGATCGGGTCCGGACCCTCCTTGCGAGCCCGGTGGCCTTTACCGACGATCACGCCCACGAGTCCGAGCACAGTCTTGAGGTGCAGCTGCCTTTTTTGCAGAGGCGGCTTTCATCGTTCACGATCGTTCCGCTTCTGGTCTCGCAGGTTGATCCGGCGCAGGCGGCCGGATGCATCTTTCCGCTTATCGACGATTCCACCCTGGTTGTCGTATCTTCGGATTTCTCGCACTATCTTACGCAGGCTGAAGCGCGGTTTGAGGACGACAGGAGCATTGCCGCGATTCTGTCCGGGGATGCGGAGGGGCTTATTGATGCCTGCGGCGAGCTGCCGATACGCATTGCGATGGTCCTTGCCGGGAAAATGGGTCTCGATCCGCAGCTGCTCGACAGCCGGACCTCATTCGATACCTCGCCCGATTCGGGAGCCGGGCGGGTAGTCGGTTACGCGTCAATTGCCCTGGTACCCCGGAGGGTCTCCGGACGCACCGATTCTTCCGGTGACTTTCCGGCCGATTCGTCCCGGTGTATGTTGACCGATGAGGTTAAGCGGTATCTTCTCCGGCTTGCCCGTCTGAGCCTCGAAGCCTCGGTAAAGAAAGAGGAGTGTCCGTTGCCTCAGGATCCGCCGGACGCTGCCGGGAAGCATCGGGGCTGCTTCGTGACGCTAACCCTGAAAGGTGAACTTCGAGGCTGCATCGGGTATATCGAGCCGATTCGGCCGCTCTTTCAGGCGGCAATGGAAAACACCCGGAATGCGGCCCTTGCCGATCCCCGTTTTCCGGGTGTTACGCAGGAAGAACTGCCCGAAATCAAAATAGAACTGTCTGTGCTCTCGCAGCCGACCCCGCTTGCATATAAGGATCCCGCCGACCTGCTTGAGAAAATCGTCCCGCAGGTCGACGGCATAATCCTGCAGAGCGGTTTGCTGCAGGCGACCTTCCTGCCCCAGGTGTGGGAGCAGCTTCCCGATCGGGTGCAGTTTCTCGAACACCTCTCACGCAAGGCCGGAATGGCGCGGGACGGATGGAAGACCTCCACGGTCAAGCGTTACCGGGCAGAACATTTCAGCGAGTAGGGACCGGCACCTGCCCTCCGGTCCCCCAATCATTCTCTCCGCGCCTGCTACTGTTTGCCGACAATTGCCGCCATATCCTCCTCTACCGTAGCGATGGGCTTGAGTCCGAAGGCATTGACCAGCAGGGCCAGGACGTTCGGTGTCAGAAAGGCCGGCAGGCTGGGCCCGATCCTTATTCCCTTGAACCCGAGCGAAAGAAGCGCCAGGAGGACGGCAACGGCCTTCTGCTCGTACCACGAAAGAATAATGGAGACCGGGAGGTCGTTAATGCCGCACTGGAATGCGGTCGCAAGCGCCTGCGCGACGGTTATGACCGAGTGGGCATCATTGCACTGCCCTGCGTCGAGCAGGTGGGGAATCCCGTCGATGGTGCCGAAGTCATGGCTGTTGAACCGGAACTTGCCGCAGGCGAGGGTTATGATGACGCAATCGGCGGGCACGGCATCGGCAAGGTCGGTATAATAGTTGCGGCCCGGCCTGGCGCCGTCACAGCCGCCGATCACAAAGAAGCGCTTTATTTTACCGGTCTTTACAAGAGCAACTACCTTGTCGGCCAGCGAAAGGACGGCATTATGGCCGCATCCGGTAAGGAGCGGCTTTCCGGTCGCTGCGCTTCCGGATAGCGACAGCGCTTTTTGAATGACCGGTTCGAAGTCACGGTTTTCTATGGCGGCAACGCCGGGAAATGCCACGAGACCGCAGGTGAAGACCCGGTCTTTATAACTTTCGCGAGGTTGCTGGATGCAGTTGGTCGTGAAGAGAAATGCAGCCGGTGCTCCATCGAACTCCTTCTGCTGGTTCTGCCAGGCGGTGCCGAAGTGACCGGCCAGGTGAGGGTACTTCGACAGGCCGGGGTACCCGTGCGCGGGCAGCATTTCCCCGTGAGTATAAACCTTGACTCCCCTTCCTTCCGTCTGTTTGAGCAGTTCTTCGAGATCGAGCAGGTCATGGCCGCTTATAACAATGGATGGGCCGCCCTGGAGGCCGGTGGGCACGTTCGTCGGAACGGGATGACCGTATCGCCCCGTATGTGCCTTGTCAAGAAGCGCCATGCAGGAAACGGCAGTTTTGCCGCATGCCAGGACGAGGTCGACCATCGATTGCTGCGTTACCGAATCATCGCAGAGGGCGGCCAACGCTTCGTGCAGGAATGCGGCAATGGCCCCGACATTTTCGCCGAGGATGAGTGCATGGTCGGCATAGGCCGCAATGCCCTTGATCCCAAAGAGCAGGAGAAGCCGGAGTGATCGGATGTCCTCATTTTGTGTACCCGCGAGAATGCCGACCTGGTCGGCTATGTTTGCCGCATCCGTCTCCGGTGTTCCTCGCGCCGCCGCGGGCCAATCCGCCTCATTCACCCTGAGCGCCGCCGCCGCCGCTGCCGAGGCAAGCAGCTTTACCGCGACAGACCGGCACTCCTCACCCTCGCTGACAAGCCGTTCCAGCCGGGTTTCGCTGAAATTCACGTTGGTGACCGTGGAGAACAGCGCCTCAATCGTATGCCGGTCGATCCGCTCGTCGACCGCCCCGAGAGCCCGGGCCTTATGGGCCAGATAACCGATGCCTTTGAGCTGGTAAATAAGGATATCCTGCAGGAGAGCGACCTCCGGCGCTTTCCCGCAAACACCCCTGATATCGCATCCCGCGCCGCGGGCGGTCTGTTCGCACTGATTACAAAACATTTTCATGGCACCACTCCTGTCCTGAAGTGAATGGTCTTCAGGTCCCCTGAAGACCGGTTCTATTCGACGTCCGGGGATAAAATAGAAGGATAGATTCGGTGCTGCCTTGATGTGAATCAAGATCTTCCCGCAGAGCCGCCGGAAGTTCCGGCCGTCCTGAAGGAGTCGGTCAATCCGGCGCAAAAATTTCACCTTGCCGTTTTCAGTTGCTTTTAAATTTTGCGAAAATTATAATACTCATCATTACTATTTTTTGGGGGAGCCTTAACACTGTTCGTTCAGTTGCCTCAGACCGACTCTTTCATCTTTTGAAAGGAGACGTGCCGTGATAGCCGTCAAAAAGCTCAGATGGAAAATCTCCGTTGCTATTATCGTTGCCGCTTTTTTTATACCGCAGTTGCAGTGTTCCAACCCATCGAGCCAATCGAACCTTCGATGGCAGTCGGTTATCGATGTTCCGCTGACCAATGACTCCTTTTTCCTTGGTCAGCAAATGTCCAGTCTCTTTTCCCAGATTAATGGCCAGAATATTACGGTTACCGGCGGGGGAAGAAGCAAGAAGGACACCGGAGTTTACTACGACACCACCAATCCCCTGAGTCTGCTTTCCGATACCAGTTCCGGGGATACCGTGGCATTTTCCATCCTGCAGACCGACAGCATCTCCTACCCGGTGACGCAGGATTCCATGGCGTCACAGAATTACCATCCCCGGTTAGGTCCTATCACGATAGCCAATGCGGCCAACTATACGGTGACGGTCCCCGTGTCTGCGGGAAGTTTTAATGTCTCGTCAACGGTGACGCTCACTCCCGAAATATCCGCGGTCGTCTTTGCCGGAAGTTCTCCCGCAATGCAGCTTACCGTCACCAACAATTCGGGCACTAACCTTACCGGTCTGAATGTCACCATATTCGGCACTGCACAGCCGGTAGGTGCGCTGGGACCGAACTCCTCGACCACGATTCAGGTGCCCGTGGCCGGCCAGTCGATCTCCGGGGGCGCGCTGCCGGTCAGTCTTCAGGGTTCGGCAAGCGCTGCCTCCTCCGTTACGCTGAGTTTTGCGGCCAACGGGTTACAGGCCAGCTATGCCCAGGTGATGGACAGTCTCGTTACTTTCAGCACTCTGGTGACAAACGACTATAACCTGACCGACACGCTCAACGTCGATTATATCGATATCCTTACCGGATCGTTCGTCTATGCCTTCCATAACTACACGCAGATTTCGATGCAGATTAATATCACGCAACTCAATATCTGGAACACGGCGTATTGCGTTCAGAATAACCTGACTTCCGTTGCAACCCTTACCGCTGCGAATGCCAATGGCCTGGATTCAAGCTATTATTTCGGACAAGCGACATCAGCCCCCCAGCCCATTTTCCCGAACGGCTCAATCACGGACTCTTTGAAAGTCAACCTTTCCGGGTTACGGCTGTTCCCAATCTGGAGCCCAAGCGCGGTCAATTCCGCCGGCGACTCCGGCGAATCGGTCTCACGCGTCGTGTATACGGTGACCAACACCACGCCGCAGGGTAAAATGGAAACGATTTCAGCCGGCGATTCGATGCTTTTTACCATCCGGTCCCCGAATTTTAAATTCCTGGAAATGGCCGGTACGGTGGTGCGGCCCTACATCCGGAACGGCGACACGGCCAAGGTGGCGGTCCCATTTCCCTGGAGTTCCGCGTCGAAAGACTCACTGGTGAATCGGCTCATACTGTCTAAAGTCTGGGCGGATATCTTCCTGACGCCGAACCTGCCCGACAGCACCCTTCTGACTCCCCGGCGGGCTTTTATCGATACGCTGGGCGTTACTTTCGCGATTTTTAATCCCCTCAATCCTACCGTCCAGGTGGATTCGAGCACGACCCTGCATAATGTCGTCAACGACACGATATTCAGGCTTTCGCCGACCACCATCACCAATCTTATAAATCAATATCCGGATTCACTGTATATCGCCATCGGGGTCAAGGTGCCGGTCGGTACGTATTTGCGGGCGATCAATGAGTTGACACAGCCGAGCCAGCCGAAGTACGCTCTCTACATGGGGGAAATGTCCCTGAAAGCCAACGTCAAAGCCCGGTTGAATGCCGTCCTTGCCTGGAAGGTCGATTCTTCAGCGAGTCTCGACCTCGGCACCGGCCGCTTCAAGGTGCCCAAGGCGTCGCGGTATATCACCAAACTGGACGGGATAACTGCCACCGTCCACATGAATACCCTGAATAAATCGAATGTGTACCTGAACCTCTACGCTCTCATGGCTTCACATGCGCACATGAACGCCCTGGACTCGCTGCCGCTCGATTCCGTGTGGGCCTATATCGGCGATTCCGGGAAGGCTCACCAGGCCGGGTACATCGACCTGCTCGGGTCAAACGGCGTCCAGATTCCGGCACGCAATGGAACGGCTGTTGATACGGTGGTGCTGAGCGAGTGGCAAATCGACAGCATCCTGGAATCGGACAGTGCCGGATGGCGCTGGGAGGCGCGGTTCCAGACCATGGGCTCCGATGCTCTGAGCGATACCGATTTTATCAGGATTAATTCCTGGATGCATCTCGTGGGTAACAATAACATGGATTCGCTTCTCATCTGGCATTAATCGAGCCGATCCTCATGCCTAACATGAAACCAACCTATGAAGAGGGGTTTATGCGAATGAAAACAATCATCCACGGAGTGGCAGCGCTGCTGATTGCGGGCTTTTCACTGGGGTACGCGCTTGATGATGATCCATCGAACGCTCTGGGCACACAGACGAAGAATGCAATCGGAATTTCGACCGAAGCGCCGCAGGAGAACCCGGCACTTCTGGGTGTCGATAAAATTCCGACCTGCGGGATCATGGTGGTGCCGGTAACGGATTTTGCGGCGGGGCTGTGGAGCACCAACCTCGCTATCAATCCTTTTACCAAGTACCCGACCAACGATACCACGCAGCTTGCCTCGTATCTCTCCCGGATATTGGCGAACAGCATTAGCGGCATCAATACGTCCGCATCCGATTCGGCGGGGATAGCCAATAATTCAAGCAAGCTCGCTTCCCTGTTCAAAAACGGGACCACTATATATGCCGGAGCAAAGGTCACGATTGCGAGCCTGGCGCTGAATCGGTTCGCTTTCGATATTACCACCCATGCCGATGCCCAGTTGAAGTTGTCTTCAGGTGCTCTCGATGTCCTGTTTGAGCTCCCGAATGTCGGGCTTCAGCGCGGCAATACCCTCGATTTTTCCAATATGCGGGCGGATGAACTCTGGACGACCGATTTTACCTTCAGTGTCGGTCTTCCGGTGACGGTACCTGCGCTGAACAATTTCTTCGGTCTCCGGTACGGCGCCGGAGGTATCGATGTCAAGTACATCATGGGGCATGAGTTTTTCCATGCGGAAACCAGTCCGGGAAGCTCAATTAAGTATGATACGTCGAACGGGGCGAACAAGGTGACCGGGCACGGAAGCGTAACCGTACAGACGGCAGGCACGGGGCTGTCGGGTCCATGGATGTACAGCGATCCCTTTAAAAACACCGTATTGCCTCCGGTCGCCGGCCACGGTATCGGTCTCGACATCGGCGGTATTCTCTACGATGAAAAGGGTTCCCTTACGGTGAATGTGCGGGATCTCGGAGTCATTTTCTGGCTCAACCAGGTGCGGACGGTGACGTACAACCTTAACAATGCCTCGCTCACCGCCTACAATGCCGCCAATATTATCAATAAGTTCGGGAACAAATCCGCCAAGGGGTTTGATTCCCTGTTCCGGTCCCAGGGTGGGTCCATCTCCGACTCGACGAACGACTCACTGGTCAACGGTAACGGCTTTGCCTACATGCTTCCCCTCAAAGTGGACATCGGCTATGCCCGTACCTGGGATCTTGCGCAAACCAATACGCGGTATCTGGCTCAGTACGCAAATGTCAGCGCCAATTACGAGCAGGGGTTCACCGAGGACCCGGGTAGTTCCTATATCCCGCGTCTCTCGATCGGCGGCGAAGCCGGAGCTCTGTACGGGTATGTTCCGGTGCGTATGGGATTTGTCCTCGGCGGTCCCGAGCAGATTGCATCGGCACTGGGCATCGGTTTCAATTGCAAATATTTCCAGTTAAATGCTGCGTATAAGGCCGTCGGAACCTTTTATTTTGTTCCCAAGAACGGGTTTGAGGCTGCCGGCGGACTCGGGTTCAATTGGGGTATGACACTCCCGCCGAAATATACCGTGGTGCCCGAGTATGATCGCGATCACGACGGCATTCCCGATTCCGTGGATAAGTGTCCCGATGTCCCTGAGGACAAGGACGGATTCCAGGACGAGGACGGATGCCCTGACTATGACAACGATGCCGACGGTATTCCCGACACCATGGATCAGTGTCCGAACCTCTCCGGGACCAAGGAAAATGACGGTTGCCCGGTGTTCGATCAGGATAAGGACGGGATTCCCGACAGCCTTGACAAGTGTCCGCAGGCGCCGGAAAACTACAACGGCTATCTGGACGAGGACGGTTGCCCGGATACCTTGAAAAAAGCGGTTGTTGATACGGTACAACCGACCGCCAAGGAGATGGAGGTGCTCAATACCAAGCTGCGCGATATCAATTTCAAGACCGGCAGCGCCGAGCTTCTTCCCGCGTCCTTCTCGGCTCTTGACTATGTGGTTGGTTTCCTGAAGCAGTATCCGCTTCTCAGATACGAAATCCAGGGTCACACCGACAGCAGGGGAGGGGATGACCTGAACCTCCTGCTTTCCGCGGCTCGCGCTGCTTCGGTCAGAACCTACCTGATTACCAAGGGTATTCCGGATTCGTCCATCATTGCTATCGGGTACGGCAAAACCAGGCCGATCGCGACCAATAACACGGCCGCCGGACGCGCGCTTAACCGCCGCGTCGAGTTCAAATTCATCGAAACCGCCCAGGAGTACTCGACCCTGAAGGTTGAAGAGACCATGTTCCAGGAAAGAATCAGGGAGGCCAAGCTCAAGGGAGCAAAGTATTAACCTCCTTCCGGTTTAACGGGTACCGCCGTTCAAAAGGGTGAAGAAGCAATACTCTTCACCCTTTTGTATTGGCGGTTTTTGCAAATCTTTTACACGAACAGTGAAACACCCATGAAGCACGCTTCCATTTCTTTCTTTGCGTCGGTAGTGCCGGGGGCGGTCATCGTTGCCGCTGCGGTTTTTGCTGTCTGTTCACTGCAGGACACAACGATGGGCGCCGAGGCGGCTCAGGAGCACAAGATAGTCCTGAGCAAGGATTATATAGATACGACCATCATGCAGGCGATTTATCTTCTCAGCGAAGGCGCCTCGGTCGATGGGGTCGGGTTTGCGCGGGAGAAGGCAATTGCCGATGCAAAGGCGGCGGGGCAGCGGCTCCGGGCAGAGGCAAAAGGGGATCCCAATGAATCCTATGTCCTCTGGAAAGTTGAAGAGCTCGATGGGCAGATTACCCTTGAAGAAAAAGATCTGGTTCTGGAAAAAATGCAGAAGGGGAAGGAGACCATCGACCAGGTTGCCGAAGATTTTAACCGGGAGGTTGGAAAGGACCGGCCCGACTTCGCCGCGCTCCAGCAATTCCAGGCGCAGATGAAGGTGCTTGACCAGGAGCGTGCCGGGACGATGGGAAAATCGATTGTAAGCCGCCTCAAGACCATCTCGCGGGCAGCAGTGGACGCTCTTGAGGAGGCCTTGATTTACGGCAATGCCGCCAGGGCGGATGAAGAATTCCGCTATTGCCTCCGGTACCGGCAATATTTCGAAATTCCTCCGGCCACGTTCCGGAACCTCGAAACACGGGTATCGGCCTGTGACCAGTCCGTGGAGGAACTCAAGGTCATCCGGGGCGAGGCGGACAGCGCTCAGGCATTCATCGCCGCTACGGTGCTCGGAAGGGCTCGCACGCTCCTTGCCGATGCCGAAAATCGCCTCTCAGTAATAAAGGGACAGATCCTCATCGCCGAAGACAGCGCCTGTGCGTGGCGACTCATTCAACTTACCAGCGATCTCAAGCTTTGCGAAGATTCGCTGGTGCAGGTAAATCTCGATATCCTGAAATCAAAGGGAACCGATGCGGCGAGTGAATACCTGAAAAAGGTTGTACACCCGGCAGGCGTCAGCCGGGATAAGTCGGCGCGCATCGATCAGGCCATCCTGGCTTCCTCTTCCCCGACCGAAAAGAACAATAGCATGGGCCGGGAGGTCGATGCCGTTGCGGCCGCATCGGATTCCGAAGCGAGTCACGATGTATTCGAGGAAATGCGCCAGAAGGCGATCAGGAAGGTGCGGGCCCGCCAGGACAGCATCGATGCGATCGAAGCGGCCCGCGAGAAGCTCGAACTCGCCCGGCTCGACAGCATGGACGCTACGGCGAAGAAAAAAGCCGAGCTTGAATTTCAAGCCAACCGGACGAACGCCATGCGGATTTCTTCTGCCATTTACGCTCTGATCCAGAACGGCAAGCCCCGGGACGCCGGTGACCTGTTCGAAACTAAGAAGCCGGAGCTTCGCCAGTACCTCATTCCCGAAGCCTATGCGCTCCTTGATGCAGCGGCTCAGCAGCTCCTCGAACAGAAGTGGGATTCCGGACAAAACGAAATTCAGCTGGTCGCAACCGCATCACCGGGGCAGGGAGGCGGCGCTGCCCGGTCATCCGTCGACCAGCAGAACCAGGATAAGGCTCGCGCCATCATTGAAACCATTTACGGGTTGCTCGATCGTAACGACCTCGCGGGAGCGGCGCTGCAATTTGAAAACGAAAAAGCCTTCCTGCAGGCTTATCTTGATAAAGACACCTATGAACTGGTCCGGCTCACGGTCGTTAAGTCGGGCGAGTCCCCGCGTTAGCGGCAGCACCCCGGTTTCGCTTCGGGAGCCGGTAGCAAGGGAATTGCCATGAAACACCACATTGTCGACCTGCTGTCCACCGTTCTCGGAGAGCACCTGGCGGCCGGGGAAATTTCCCGGCTCCTCGAAATCCCACCGCAGGAGTCCCTTGGAGATTTCGCCTTTCCGTGTTTTCCGCTTGCGCGGACATTCCGCAAAAATCCGGCCGCCATCGCGCTTGAACTTCGGCAGAAAATGGCCACCCCGCCGTACATCGGCCGGATAGAGGCAGTGTCGGGGTACCTGAACTTTTTTCTTGACCACCGTGAAATGGCCCGCGAGATGCTGTCCGCTGCTTCGCAGGACAACTTCGGCGGGGCGGAATGTGCGCGCCGCGTGGTGGTGGAATTCGGCTCGCCCAATACCAACAAACCGCTCCACCTCGGCCACCTCCGCAATATCGCCATCGGCGAAAGCGTTGCCCGCATTCTTTCGTTCTGCGGCAATGCGGTGGTGCGGTGTTCCATCAATAACGACCGCGGCGTCCATATCTGCAAGTCAATGCTTGCCTATGCGGAGGAAGGCCACGGGGAGACCCCCGAAACCGCCGGAAAGAAGTCGGACCATTTCGTGGGCGACTATTACGTTCTGTTCAATACCAGGGCGCGCGCGGACGAGTCATGGAACGGCCGGGCGCAGGAGCTCCTGCGGAAATGGGAGGCCGGCGACAACGAAACGGTAGCGCTCTGGAGAAAAATGAATGCCTGGGCGCTCGACGGCTTTGCGGCGACCTACCGCCTCTTCGGAATTAAATTCGATAAGGAGTATTTCGAGAGCCGGATCTATACAAGCGGCAAAGAGATCGTCGCGGACGGTCTTGGCCGGGGAATATTTTTCCGGCGTGAAGACGGCGCCATATGCGCGGATATCGGCAATACCGCTTCCGAGGGCGCAGAAAAGGTGCTGCTGCGTCCCGACGGCACCTCCGTATACATCGTGCAGGATCTCTCCCTGGCGGTCATGAAGAATGAGGAATACGGGTACGATCTCTCCCTGTATGTCGTCGGGAACGAGCAGGAATACCACTTTGCGGTGCTCAAGGCGCTCCTCGAAAAGCTCGGCTACCCGATAGCCGGAAAAATCAGGCACCTCTCCTACGGGATGGTCGAACTGCCGGAAGGCAAGATGAAGTCACGCGAAGGGACCGTGGTCGACGCAGACGACCTGATCGCTGAGACGCAGGACCTTGCAAAAGGCGAACTGCGCGAACGCTACACGCTCTCCGAAGATGCCATGAAGGAACGGAGCCTGAAAATCGCTCTGGCTGCCCTCAAATACCAGCTCCTGAAGGTGGACATCGCAAAAACGATGGTGTTCGATCCGAAGCAGGCGATTGCCTTCGAAGGCGATACCGGGCCGTACCTGTTGTATAGCTATGCCCGGGCCTCGTCGATTTTACGGAAGGCAGCGAGGGAAACTGTGCCCGAGATCAAGGATCTTGCACCCCAGGAGGTGCGGCTGGTGAAGAAGATCCAGGCGTTCCCGGATGTTGTTGAAAGCGCCTACGGAAGAATTTCACCGACAGTTATTGCGGTTTATGCCTTCGAACTTGCGCAGTGCTTTAATGAATTCTACCATGCCTGCCCGGTGATCGGGAGCGTGGAGGAGGGGTTCAGGATTGCGCTCATAAAGAGTTTCAGGGCGGTATTGAAGCGGTGTTTGTGGCTTTTGGGGATTGAAGAAATTGAGGAGATGTAAGGAAAAGAGGATAATGAAGGTTGAGGGATGAAGGATTAGACAAGAAGGATAAAAAATAAAAGTTAAGAAAAAAAGTAAAGATTAAAGGTTACTGCTTAGGTGAGGAAACCGAGCTTAAGTCAAATGCCTATGAGGGGGAAACCTCGCTATGCGGGTTTCCCCTGGCCTGAAGCCGCCAAAGCTCGTCTTCAGGCACACCCCTTCCAGCGGAGGTACGCGGCGATGTTTGCCTTTGGCAAACGCTCGCGTACCCCCGCAACGCTCCCATAAGGTAGAAAGCACATAAACGGCAACAAATCCTTGAAAGATCATCCCTTTACCCCCCTAGAAAGGGGGGGCGCCGAAGCGGCTTCTGCCTGCGGCTTCACGCCGGAAGAGTTCAATCGCTTCGCGGATGAAAAATCAAAATTAGAGCAGTTGTTTTGTGAAGAATTTGCAGGGCGGGTTTCAAGCCCACTCCTGCGGCAATTTATTTTTATCCGGACCATGAAATACTCCTGTGCATCGGCATTTTCGATCTCCCTGAATAAATATCTGGTCATTTTCGGTCTGCTTTTCATTGTGGTGCCCGCTCGTGCCGGTTCCGATACGACGTACGGTCCGATACGCCTGGTCCCAAAGGATAATGATCAAAATCAGTCGCAGGGATCCGAACAGCATGACCGTCGCGCATGCGCACCGGGGGATTCCGCAAAGGATGTGGGCAGTGCCTGCTCGGGTTGTTTCGGGGATATGTTTGGAGACATCTTTGGAGACATCTTCAATTACGTATTGATAAAGCCCTTTCAGTCTTTTTTTAGTACCGGCGATTCAATCGGAAATTTTTCAGAGAAGCGATTAAAGTGGGGATTGGGTGGGTCATTTCTCGATTTTTCCCTGTATCCGAATGCCGCATTTACCTGGGGGATCCAGGTTAATTCCTGCCTGGTTTATGCGCCAAATGAAATAATCGCTTTTAGAGAGCAGTTGGAGGCTCAGGTATCGCTGTATGGCAATTACCTTTCGAATTTCGAGCGCACCGTTTATGTAGACGGAAGCTCTGTCGGAGATCAGACCAATGTTGGTACCAGCTATGCCAACTATTCGTTTCCCCTGTATACCGAAATCCTTGCGAGGACCGGGGCCGGCAGCACCTTTTACTTTATCGTTGGAGCGGGACCGCGGTATGTTTATGAAAAATTTGAGGGGGTGACCAGCTATTCTTTTCCTGCACCATCCGATACGGTAAAAATAACAGGCGGGAACTGGATCCCATCCTTTTCCTTCGGCATTGGAAAACTGGTTACTGCAGGCGCTGGATTCGGGACTTTTGAAATAAAATATTCGCTGGGAATCAACGGTGACCGGAAACAGGTTCCCTTACCGGGAGATAATACCGTTTTTGTTCACGGACTGGCAGCCCTCCAATATGAAATACTTTTTTGAAATAGTGAATCGATACCCTGATAATATTCACTTACGGTGGGAGCTAATCTTGCTTTTATATAACCTCTCCCCGGGGGAGAGGTCCGGCCGCTTTGGG
>PLTF01000064.1:0-4951 GCA_003164335.1 Fibrobacterota bacterium | reverse complement strand
GGAGGCGCGCCGGAGGGCACCCTTCGGGGTGCCCTCCGGCAGCTACAACAAAAAATATCAATAATCAGTCCATTTTGCCTTTTGGGCAAAATGGACACGCCCAGAAGTTGACTTTGATTTTCTATCTAGTATTACCCGCAAATCCCCTTGTACGCCTCAAAATCAATCCAATTTACTCCCAAATTGCTCTCCGGCATCGTCCCCTTATGATAATAGGAGAGGTCGCCTTTGTCCAGAACCGGATCCAATAATTTCCACGCCGCCTCGGTCTCCTCGGCGCTCACGAAGAGCGTCTTGTCGCCCTTGATCGCATCGAGCAGGAGCCGCTTGTAGGCCTCGGGAATCTCCCCGGCAAAGGAGTCGCGGTAGCAGAAATTCATGTGGGTCCCCGAGATGGCGGCGTCGGTACCCGGCACCTTGCTCGACAGGTCGAGGATGATTCCCTCGTTGGGCTGGATTTTGAAGATGATCCGGTTCGGCGCGATGTCGCCCCTGGTATTGAAGAGCAGCTTCGGCAGCGGACGAAGCCGGATGCCGATCTCGGTCCCCTTGCGGGAAGCACCCTTACCGCTGCGGATGGCGATCGTCGTTCCGGTCCAGCGGAAATCGTTGATGGCGAGCCTGAGCTCGGCGTAGGTCTCGGTGGTCGATTCCGGGTTGACGCCCGTTTCCGCCCGATAGCCGTTGTATTGGGCCCGGAAGCTGGCTTCGATCGACATCGAGCGAAGGAGGCTTATCTTTTGCAGCCGGATATCTTCGGGCGAAAGGGAGGTCGGGGCTTCCATGGTGAGCAGGCAGAGAAGCTGGAGAAGGTGGTTCTGCACCATGTCGCGCATGATTCCGGCGCGGTCGAAATAGGCTCCCCGTTCGAATATCCCTGAATCCTCCAGCGCGCTTATCTGTATCGACTCGATATACCGGCTGTTCCAGATGGGGTAGAAGAGCGTATTGGCATAACGGAACACGAGGATATTCTGGACCGCTTCCTTGCCCAGATAGTGGTCTATCCGGAAGATCTGAGACTCATCGAAGCAGGAGGTAAGCTCGCGGTTGAGCTGCCCGGATGAGGCAAAATCATAGCCGAAAGGCTTCTCGATGATAATCGAGGCGCCGGGTCCAAACCCTTCCCTGGACAGCTCGCGGGCAGTGGCGGTATAGACTTCGGGAGGGAGGGCGAGAAAGAAGATGAAACGGGAAAAATCGCCGAGCGTCGAAAGCCGCTTTTTCAGGCCGGGGAGGTACCGGTGGTAATAGAGCCGGCTCCGGAAGGAGTCGGCAAAATTGAACCGGCTGCGGAATGATTCATCGGTAAAGTCGGACCTGCCCGACCCCACGACAATGCTTCCCTCGCCGAGCCTTCCATCGAGGAAAAGCGCATTGAGCGCCGGGATGAGTTTCCGTTTTGCAAGATCTCCCGAGGCGCCGACAATGACTATCGCGCAGTTATTGACTCCCATAGGCTTTCCCCGCCAAACGGTTTTTGCAGTTTTTTCCCGTCTCTGTCGTGCCCCGGCAGAGACGGCACCGATCATCGCTGCACCATTGGCAGAACCGGCAATCGGGGCAAGGGTGCTTTTTTGCCGGCGCTCCCTGCCCCGGCTTTTTTACCGGTGACTTCCGATTCGCCCGTTTCACGGGATTACTCTTCGACAGTGAACTCCTCTTTTCCGACGCCGCACTGTGGGCACACCCAGTCCTCAGGAAGGTTCTCAAACGCGGTTCCCGGGGCGATACCGGCATCAGGGTCGCCAACCGCCGGGTCATAGTAATAGCCGCACGCAATGCAAAGGTATCGTTTCACGAAGAACTCCTTTCGGGTGGTTGAAAAATGAAGCAATAATTTTTTTTGGTAAGAAATGCAAATCTATTCATCGACCCCGCCTCGGCAAGGGGTGAGGCGGACTCAGGCACCCTTCATGGCCGCGGTCACGCCCAGACTGAAATCGGTCGGCACCGTTACCGTCCGGAGGCCGAGGTCTTTATCGTACATGAACAGCGCGGTTTTATTGTCGCCGATCATGGTAAGCGTCCGGACTATTTCGCCGGCGTTTTTTTCCTCTTCCACCTGTTCGGTGACATACCAGGAAAGAAGAGCCTGGGTTGCATGGTCGCGCTCTCCGACGGCAATCTCCATGAGCGCGTTGATGCTTGCGGTAACTGCCTGCTCATGGCTGAGAACCTTCTCGAACAGGGCACAAAGCGACGGGTATTGCCCTGACGGCCCGGCAATTGCCCCGAAGTCAACCGTTCCATTCTGATCTGCCACATATTCAATAAATTTCATGGCATGGACCATCTCCTCATGGAACTGTACCATGAGCCATTTTGCGGATCCTTTACAGCCAAGGGAAGCCGCGCCGATGGACATTGACATATACAGATAAGCCGAGTATATTTCCCGGTTTATCTGCAGGTTGATTGCCTCCTCCATTTTTTTCCCGAGCATGATACCTCCTTGTATGCGGGTGGGAGCCGGGATGATTTGGAAAGATACATTTCGCATGAGCCATAGAACCGTGCTCATCACTGGATCGATCCGCTGCACTCTATAGAGGCTCCCCGGCAGATCACTGAAACGGAGGCGCCTGTGGCACCCCCGCTCCTGCTTTCATGCAAAAATAAACCTTCCTTTAGCGCCGGGACTCCGGGTTTTCAACGCTTCTCCCCACATAAATAATCGCCCATGCCATTCCCTGCGAAGGGAGGACCACCGGTATCCTTCCCGCATCGGTCCATCCCGGCGCCTCGCTTACAACCCTTACCAGGGTGCATCCCGAATAATCGCCGCTACTCATGAGATTAACTCCGGTTTTAACCCCCTCGGGCTGCTCCAGCTTCATGGAAGCTCCTCTTGCAAATAGGGCCGCATAATCAACCTTCCCGGTTATGGAAACATCCGACATCGCGATTAAAAAAACCAGTACTATGAGCAATTTTACTATCATGGTTATCCTCCCTTTTTAGAAAGGGGGACTCAAATCACTCTAATAGTAATTCAAGAGCCATGCCAAAGCCCTTACATGCCGATTGTGCTCAGGGTGAGGCTGGAATGGCCTTCCCACGGTGAATAATGGGCTCCGGTCCCCTGCAATGCTGTATTGATGGACAACTTGCCCGCGCTTCCCGGGGAGCCCATTTCCCGACCGGCGCTCACCGTCATTACGGTGAACAGGAGCAGTGTTTTCGATCCCGAGGTACCGATGGCGGTCCCGAATAGTACTGGATTAAAATTTGCTGAATAAAAAGCGCGTTTCACCGATTCGACGCTTCCCGGGGGAATGAAAGTAATGGAGTCGTTATTTCGCCCCTTGCAGGGGGTCAAAAGGGTGAATTAATTGCAAGATAATGAAATGTTTGCCTTGGGCTAATGCACCACGTATATTCAATAAACTTTTGTCTCCAATCGCAGCTTGCCGATGTAGCTCAGATGATAGAGCATTCGATTTGTAATCGAATGGTCGGGGGTTTGATTCCCTCCATCGGCTCCAGGAATTGGGTAGGTGCCCGAGCGGCTAAAGGGGATGGACTGTAAATCCATTGGCGATGCCTACGGTGGTTCGAACCCACCCCTGCCCATTTTCAGGTTTGCGGGCATAGCTCAATTGGTAGAGCTCCACCCTTCCAAGGTGGCTGTTGTGAGTTCGAGTCTCATTGCCCGCTTTTTTTGAGGCGCCCATGTAGCTCAGCAGGTAGAGCACATCCTTGGTAAGGATGAGGTTCATCGGTTCGATCCCGATCGTGGGCTTTTCTCTCTGTTTTGCGGTCAGTGAACACAGCGGATAGTTTAACCAATACTTTTTCACCATATTCTGAGAGGTCTCCATGTCAAAGGCAAAGTTCGAACGCACCAAGCCCCATGTCAATGTCGGAACTATCGGCCACGTGGACCATGGGAAGACGACACTCACGGCTGCCATTACCCGCGTAGCGGCAAGCAAAGGGCAGGCGAAATATATCCCTTACGACGAAGTCGCCAAGGCATCCGAATCGCAGGGTCGTCGCGATGAAACCAAGATTCTCACTATTGCCACAGCGCATGTCGAATATGAGACCGATAATCGCCATTATGCACATGTGGATTGTCCGGGACACGCAGATTACATCAAGAACATGATTACCGGTGCGGCCCAGATGGACGGCGCAATCCTCGTGGTCAGCGCCGCCGACGGTCCCATGCCGCAGACGCGCGAGCATATCCTTCTTGCTCACCAGGTCGGTGTTCCCTGCATCGTCGTCTTCCTGAATAAGGTCGACATGGTGGACGATCCCGAACTGCTCGAACTGGTGGAGCTTGAAATCCGTGAGTTATTGACCAAGTACAAATTTCCCGGCGACGAGATCCCGATCATTCGCGGCAGCGCAATTGCGGCGCTCACGAATCCCGAGGACCCGGAAAAAACCAAGTGCATCACGGACCTCATGAAGGCGATCGACGAGTATGTTCCGACGCCGGTTCGCGAAACCGACAAGCCGTTTCTCATGTCGATCGAGGATATCTTCTCGATCACCGGTCGCGGCACCGTCGCGACGGGCAGGGTCGAACGCGGAGTGGTGAAGGTCGGCGACAACGTCGAGATCGTCGGTCTTCGCGATACGCGGGCGACCGTCGTCACCGGTGTGGAGATGTTCCGGAAGCTTCTCGACCAGGCGCAGGCCGGCGATAACATCGGCACGCTTCTGCGCGGCATCGACAAAAACGATGTCGAGCGCGGTATGGTGCTTGCAAAGCCGGGTTCGATTACACCGCATAAAAAGTTCAAGGCCAATGTGTACGTGCTATCCAAAGAAGAAGGCGGACGTCATACGCCGTTCTTCTCCGGATATCGTCCGCAGTTTTACTTCCGGACGACCGATGTCACAGGGGTGGCGCAGTTGCCGGAGGGCGTGGAGATGGTGATGCCGGGCGACAACGTCGAGCTCGAGGTGGAGCTGATTACGCCGGTGGCGCTGG
>PLTF01000026.1 GCA_003164335.1 Fibrobacterota bacterium | reverse complement strand
CGAGACCTTCTTCCCACCGGACTGGGCGCCGTTGAAGTCCTTCTGAATAGCCTCCAGCTTCTGAAGGACATTGGCCAATTCGGCTGGCTGGTTAACTTCCCAATCCTTTTGCGGCGCCAGACGAACCCGCGCGCCGTTTGCGCCGCCGCGCTTGTCCGAGCCGCGGAAGGTCGAGGCCGACGCCCATGCGGTTGAAACCAGTTCTGAGACCGACAGACCCGAGGCAAGAATCTTAGCCTTGAGGTCGGCAATGTCGGCTGCATCGACCAGCTCATGGTCGACAGCGGGTACCGGATCCTGCCAGATAAGCTCTTCGGAGGGGACCTCTGGGCCGAGATAGCGCGCGCGGGGACCCATATCGCGATGCGTCAGCTTGAACCACGCTCTTCCGAACGCGTCGGCGAACTGATCCGGATGCTCGTAGAAACGCCTGGAAATCTTTCCATAGGCAGGATCGAACCGGAGGGACAGGTCGGTGGTCAGCATCGACGGCGGGTGACCCTTTGACGGGTCATGCGCGTCCGGTATCGTACCGGCGCCCGCGTCCTGCTTTGGTTTCCATTGATGCGCTCCGGCCGGGCTTTTGGTGAGCTCCCATTCGTAGCCGAAGAGATTTTCGAAGAAGTTGTTACTCCACTTCGTCGGCGTCGTAGTCCAGACGACTTCCAGGCCGCTGGAGATTGTGTCGCCTCCCTTGCCGGTGCCGAATTTGCTTTTCCATCCGAGGCCCTGCTCCTCGATACCGGCGGCTTCCGGTGCCGGGCCAACCAGCGACGCATCCCCGGCGCCATGGGTTTTGCCGAAGCTGTGGCCCCCTGCAATCAGCGCTACCGTTTCTTCGTCGTTCATTGCCATGCGAGCGAAGGTCTCGCGGATATCCCGCGCTGCGGCAAGGGGATCGGGTTTGCCGTTTGGTCCTTCGGGGTTGACATAGATCAGGCCCATTTGCACCGCGGCAAGGGGATTTTCGAGCTTCCGGTCGCCGGAGTACCGCTTGTCGCCAAGCCATTCGGTTTCGGTTCCCCAGTAAATGTCCTCCTGCGGCTCCCAGACATCCTCGCGTCCTGCCCCGAAGCCGAAGGTCTTGAAGCCCATCGACTCCAGGGCGCAGTTCCCGGCGAGGATCATCAGGTCGGCCCAGGAGATCGTGCTGCCGTATTTCTTTTTGACCGGCCAGAGCAGGCGGCGCGCCTTGTCCAGGTTCACATTGTCCGGCCAGCTATTGAGGGGCGGAAAACGCTGCGAGCCGGATCCCGCACCCCCGCGGCCGTCGCCGATGCGGTAGGTGCCCGCACTGTGCCATGCCATGCGGATGAAAAACGGTCCGTAATGACCGAAATCGGCCGGCCACCACTCCTGCGATTCGGTCATGAGCGCGTAGAGATCCTGCTTCAGGGCATTGAAGTCCAGCTTCCTGAATTCTTCGGCGTAGTTGAACTCCGTGCCCATGGGATTGCTCTTTGGAGAGTTCTGATGAAGAATCCTGAGGTTCAACTGGTTCGGCCACCAATCCCGGTTCGACGCTCCTCTGCCGTGCTCGGGAATCCGGCTATCATCATCCATGAATGCTTACTCCTTTTGGGGGGTGACTTGTTGGACAAGCATTACTATGAATAATAGTGTTTGCCTGAAGGGGTATCGTTGCCACCGAAACCACTATTCTCTCAGTCAGTACGATACATTGAATGTCGCATTTAGTCATCATTATCGCGGTCGATTCATCGTTCCACTCCTTTAGCCCCAGTTTCAAACATTTGAGCCTCGCTTCGAGCCCTGTCCAGGCCTCGGCAAATGCCGCATCAGGATCAGGAGATCGCCGGATTGCCGTCAGCGCGGGAGGATCGAGGTAATGGCGAGCCATCTCTTCGATTTCGGGAATGTGCTGGATGCACATGGCATCCACGCCGATCGATCCACCGCGAATGAGCCCGATCCATCCTTCGCCTCCTGAATATGATAAGCTCATTGCAATAGCCGATCCGCCGACCAACCCCAGCCATACCGGGCCGCTTTTCGTTTCGGCGAGCGGCAGTTGCCCTTGCGGAAGGCCGCTCCATGAAGCAAGTACCGTACGCAGCACGGTTCGAAGCTCCAGCCGCGCGGCTTGACGGAGGGACGGCGTTGCAATGCGAATGAGAATCGGCATGCCTGGCAACGGCAGGGGAGGGGGATCGGGCCATTTATAAATGACAAGTTGAGTATAGTCCATATTGAATCGATTGTTACTGCTTCGGATCGTGTGGCCTGGGTCTCCAATCCAGATGCTTTTGATTTTGCATGCCTTTGACCTCACCCCGNNGGCCCAAAGCGGCCGGACCTCTCCGCCAGGAGAGGTATAATAAAATCAACATATAAAAAGACCATTAAGCCTTGCGATTTACATAATCTTTCCTGTTGTTCTACCTTAATAGAGGGCGTTGCGGGAGGGGAAGGGCGTTTGCCGCAGGCAAACATCGCCTTCCCCCACCAAAGGCATTAAGCCGGAGCCGCCGGCGACCCCTCCCAGCGCGTTGCTGCGGGCAACCGTTCCCCCTTGGCAACGAGCGTCAGCGGACCCAGGTGTACCCGGTCGCCGACCTTCGTATCGTAAAGAATCGTGGAGCGCGGCCCTATGGACGTCTGTGCGCCGATATCGACCATGCCGATCTTCATCACCCGGTCCTCGAACAAGTGGGTCTGCGGACCGCTCCAGGCGTTGAGCTCCGCCTCGTCGCCTATCCGTACGCAGTCGTATTCCGTAATGTCGGTGGTGTTGAGATAGACTCCCTTGCCGATCTTTGCGCCCAGGAGCCGCAGCGCCCAGGGCAGCATGGGTGTGCCGCGCAAGAAATCGAGGAAGTTCGGCACGGCAAGCGATTCGTAGAGGTTCGTTACCGCTTCACTGATCCAGACAAAGGATGTCCACATCGCCCGTGCGCAGGGGCGGTATTTGCCGATGAGAAGCCATTTGAGCGCGACGACCAGCAGGAAGGAGGCGAGGCCGTACAGGCAACCGGCAATTGACAGGGCGATGGCGACGTGCGATCCCCATCCCTTCTTCTCGGCCAGCGGCATTACCAGCACCACTATCATGTAGCCGATGGCGATAATCACGGCCAGGGGCAGTACGATGCGCAACCCTTCGATGAATCCCCGCCCAAGCCGCCGGAGCCGCGAAGGCCGGAAGGTGAGCGATTCGGGAAAACCTTCGAGCCGTTCGCGCGCGGGCAGAAGCATGGCCGGCGACCCAATCCAGGTCTGGCCGGATTTGAGCCGGGCATTATCCGGAGTGCGGGTCTGGACGCCGATGAGCACATCGTCCGGGACGTTTGCGCCGTTCAGGACATAGGCGCCGTTGCCGACAAAGGACCGGCTGCCGATTTTTGTCGGTTTCAGGATCATCCAGCCTCCCTGCTGCTCCTCATCCCCGAGCATCGCATTATCGGCGATGAAACTGTCGTCTCCCAGTTCAAGAAGCTCGGGGGTCATGCCTTCGGCGGTTGATACTTCGGAATGCTTCCCGACTTTGGTTCCCATGAATCGCAGCCACCAGGGCGCATAGACCGAAGCATAAACGCCGTGAAGCACATGCAGGCTGTGATCGAGGATAAGGCCGGTGAATTTTTTCCGCCAGAAGGCGTAGCTGTAAACCGACCACCTGCCCGGAACCTGGCGCGGCAGTATCCGTCGCAGGGCCCCGGCGAGCAGGGCCGTGACCCCGATAAACAGTGCACTGGCCGGGATTGCCAGGAGGAAAAACAGGCAGAATGCGTACACGGGATGCAGGTTCGAATCGAATATGTCCCAGGTGTGGGCGTCAACCCAGTCGATCAGCATGAAAGCCGGAAAGCTCGGCAGGAAAAACAGTACCGATACCGCTATGGCCGTTGCGGCAAAGAGTATAGCCTGGACAATCCGGCCGCTAAGCGGGCAGTGGGGCCTTGGCGGAAGCGTTTCACAAGAGCGATTGACATAATGCGCGGGAGCGCCTTCCCACAGTTCATTATCGGGAATTTTCCTGCCCGCCGAGAGTGCGGATTGCCCGCCGAGCCTTGAGTGCTGCCCGACGACCGTGTCGTTTTCCAGCACCGAATAGGAATCGAGCACCGCGTCGCGCTTCAGGCAGACCGGACCGATGACCAGCATGCCGCCCTCGACCCGGGCATTTTCGATGTTGACAAAGGTGCCTATGCTGACGCCGTCTTCCACACAGAGAAGGTCGGGCGCGCCGAGCGTGATGGTTTCTATGAGAACATGCCGTCCGACCTTTGCGCCGAGTGCGCGAAGATAGATCGGCAGCCAGGGCGTGCCTGCAAGAAGGTAGAGGGGCGGCAGCTCGCAGAACCGGTTTGCCAGCCAGAAGCGGAAATAGGTAACGCCCCACAGGGGATACCGTCCTGCTTTCAAGCGTCCCGCGGCCAGCCATTTACCGGCAATAGCTACAAAGAAGGTTGCGACCTGGATGAGGACAAAAACCACCAGTGAATAAGCCACGGCCCGCGGTATGCTGTCTCCCGGATCGCCCGTATAGTAATGGTAGACAAAGAACGGGGTCAGCCAGTCGGCGATATGCCACAGCACCAGGAACGGGATGACGGCGGCTTGTGCCGTTCCGCACAGGAAGCGCCGCCGCAGCGGCGTTGCGGCGCGCAAAACACCGGCACGCCTCGTCCGCCGGCGCTGGATTTCCATTGCCAGGACTATTCCCTTGAGCGTCCCCGCGCGGTAGACATCCTGGACGCTGAGCGAGGCGTACCGTTCATCGGCGCGCAGGATTGAGACCAGGCGTGCGGCAAGGAGAGAGTGGCCGCCGAGGTCTTCGAAAAAGTTTGACTGCGGTCGCCAGGCGAAACCGGGGAAAAGCTTGCCGAGGGCGGAATAGAGCGCCACTTCGTCGTCGCCAACCGGCTTTATCGATTGATCGGCGGCAGGCCCTGCCTGGTTGAGCGGCCTGCCGGTCAGGGCCTTCCGGTCGATTTTGCCTGAGGCCAGGCGCGGCAATTCGGTCACCAGTTCAAAGAGCGTGGGCACCATATAGTGGGGGAGCTGGACCGTCAGAGCCTGCCGTAATGCAGCAGGATCAACTTTTTGATTCGCTGCAGGAGCGACGAAGGCTACCAGCTGGTCGACACCGGCTACCGGGCGCATCACCACGGCCGCAGCGCCCACGCCGGGCTCGGCCGCAATGAGTGCGGTAATTTCGTCAAGCTCCACGCGAAAGCCGCGGATCTTAACCTGGTTGTCCGCGCGACCGTGGCAATGCACCGGCCCGTCGGGTTCAATATGCGCCAGGTCCCCGGTGAGGTACATCATACTTCCGTCGGGTTGCACTGCAGGAGGCATGGGAACGAACCGGTTTTCCGTCAAGTCCGGCCGGCCGAGGTAGCCGAGAGCGAGTCCGGGTCCGAAGATGCACAATTCACCGATCTGGCCCGCAGGCATCGGGCAGCGGTTCTCATCCACCACAACCACGCCGTAATTCGGCAGGGGCATGCCGATGGTTACCGGTTCACCCGGCTTAAGTTCAGCCAGGGTCGCCGTTACCGCTGTTTCTGTCGGTCCGTAGGAGTTGAAAACTCTTCTTCCCGGCTTTGCGAGACGAGCGGCAAGGGACTCGGGACAGGCCTCGCCGCCAAGGTTGATGAGCCGCACTCCGGCGAGCGGATCGTCTATCAGGCTTACGAGCGTCGGAACGGCATGCAGCACGGTAATGCGTTCACGCGCCAGGGTCCGGCTCAGCATTTCCGGATCCACGGTGAGTGCTGCCGGGGCAATCCAGATAGTCGCGCCGGCGAGGTAAGAGATCCAAATCTCCTCGAAGGACATATCGAAGGCAACCGAAAAGCCCTGGTAGACCCTGTCGGATTCGGTTACCCCGAGAACTTCATTTTCGCTGCGGAGCAGGTGGCAGATGCTGCGGTGGCTGATGAGGATGCCTTTGGGCTGTCCGGTCGATCCTGAAGTGTAAATCACGTAGGCCGGGTCCTCAGGCCCGCAAGCAGGGGAGTGCGGCAGCGGAACCGAGCCTGAAAGCAGGTCTTCAAATGCCCAGACCGGCACCGGTAAATCCGCCAGTTTCGGAAGCCAGTCCCGGCAGGTGACGATGCCGACGCTACCGGCGGATTGCAGGCAGACCCTGATCCGTTCGAGGGGAGTTTCGGTATCAAAGGGAAGCCAGGCCGCGCCGCTTTTGGTGATGCTTGCCTGGGCGATCAGTAAATCGGCGCCGCGCGGCATGAACAGTCCGATTACCCGGCCTGCAGCTGCGCCGTAGCCGGAGAGGGCGCCTGCAATACGGTCGCTCACCGAACCGAGTTCGCCGTAGGTTACAACCCGTTCACCCCAAACGAGGGCCGGTTTGCCGGGAGCACGGCGGGTTGCGGCATTCAGGATATCCGCGAGGCATTCGTTGCGGAGCAGGTCGGGACGGCTCAAGCCCCGGAGCACCGACAATTCACCTTTAGTTTTCACCGATGGTTGAGCAGGAAACAGTACCCCCCTCGTCCCCGATGCGGTTCCTTCTCTCATTTCCTGCAATTTTGCCTCTATGGAATGCCGGATCCGGCGTTACAATCCAATGGTAATTTTTTGTTTATCTTTCTTAGTATACTTGTTCTATAACGTTAGACCGTTTTCGAACCGATTGAGTTACTCACAATAATACAAAATTATCGGCTTATAAGTGCTATCACCGAACTAAAATCAAATCCCCCTGGCCAAAGCCTCCGCGCC
>PLTF01000106.1 GCA_003164335.1 Fibrobacterota bacterium | reverse complement strand
TCAACTAATTCTGGGACATCTCCTGTGGTGATTGTCCCGCAAGCCGATGTGCTAAATCGAATAATCGAACCCGTCTATGGTATGTTTTCTCTTTGCAATGAGATCCTGCAGGGTCTTTGAATCAAAAACTTGTGAAATTGCGTTTCGCGCCTCTTCGTAGAGCGATTTGAATACGTCGGAATCACTCGCATTATCATTGTTGTCGAAAGCCGTAACGCTGAAATTTAATGCTGCATCCTGCCCCTCCATGAGGCGAAAAATTTCGCCTACCGTAATTTGATCGGGACGCCTGGCTATTACATAACCGCCGGATTGGCCGCGATGAGAGTGCACATATCCCGCCTTGCGGAGCTTGGCAATAATGAGTTCGAGAAACCTTACCGGAATGTCCTGGGCATTGGCGATTTCTGAGAGCACAATGACCTGATCGGAGGGGTAATGAAGCGCCAGTTCATACATGGCTCGCAAGGCATATTGGCATTTTTGTGAAATGGTGACCAGAGAAGCCATGCTATAAAATAATTTATCTTCTTGTTTCAAAATAGTGACTCGCCATGAAGCCTTTCGGATCACTGTATATTCGCCGCAAACCTTTGAGCATATTAAGGCATTGATTTAAAAGCGATTAAATTATTATGTGGGGAGATACCCTGAGCATAAAAGTAATTCCTATCGATTGAATGTAATTTATCCTTGCATTTCCTATCGGATTAGTGTATATTCATTGCAAGAGGTGATTGATTTCTCTGATTGGATCGGGGTTTAACTGTTCTTTCCGAAATTTTGAGCCTGAGCTTTGCTTTAAATTCCTATCTATTGGATGTAGATTAAGGGTCGGCTTTTAATAAAGGAGAGTGGAAGAACATGAAAGACTTCTCAACCCACCCATGCTTTAATGCAAAATCACGGGCAAGTCATGGTCGCATCCACCTGCCGGTGGCGCCAAAATGCAAGGTGCAGCGCAACTTCTGCGACCAGAAATACTGCAGTGTTAATGAAAGTCGGCCGGGAGTTTCGGCGGCTGTCCTCTCGCCCGACGATGCAATGCGCTATCTCGATGACGCATTTGTATGGGCGTGAAGCTAAAGAATGTAGTACTGCGAGCCGGTACCCATCATGCGGTCCTTTCGGGACGCCGGTTTGCGGTTTTCTGTAGGATGGTTCGCCCAAAGATTGTGGATACTGTTTTAAACCCTACTATCAACTCAACCGGGAGGAGAATTTTTATGAGTTCGCGGAGGTTTGGTTTGAATTTTGGCAAATATGCGTTGTTTGCAGTAATCGCGATATCCGGCGCGGTATCCGCCGCACAGATCGGCGGCACGGTGACCAGCCAGATTACCGGAAAACCGCTATCCGGCGCTCTGGTTACCTGCCTTTCCGATACGGCACGGGCGGTGACGGACTCGACGGGACACTATTCCTTCGGTACGACCGCTGTGCTGTCCGCTCATGGTACGGTTGCATCTGCCGTCCAGCCGAAAATTTCCGGAAGCGTTCTCCGGTTTACGGCAGCCTCAGCCCAGGATATTGCCGTCCAGCGATTCTCGCTCAACGGCCGTCTTGAGGCGACGCTTTTCAGCGGTCATGTAGCGTCGGGTTCCTATGCCGTTAATCTCGGAGAACGCACGGGATCATCGAGCGGCCTGTTCATAACGCGCTTGAAGCTCAATGGCGCGAATTATTCTTTTACGACTGCTGCATTCGGCAACGGGATCGCGACATCTTCCGCCGCTGCGACCGGGGGCAACGCAGCCGGGAAGGGTATCGCAGGCACCGCCCTGGTGCAGACTGCGGCGGTAACGGTTACCGATTCCGTCTACATTTCCCGGTTCGGGTATCGCAAAGTATCGCTTCCGATAACCGGCAGCACAATTTCAACCGCTCTCGATACTACCACGCTCTTTGTCTCCGTTGCCGGAGGAACCTTTTCGCAGGGCTCTTCCGATACGACGCGCAGCGCCACCCAGCGTCCGGTGCATAGCGTGACACTGTCCGGTTTTTTGCTGAATAAGTATGCGACAACATTTGACGATTATGATGCGTTCGCTCTGGCAACCGGCATATCATTGCCAAAAGCAAGTACCTATGGAGGACGCGGCGGAGGAAGGAATCCCGTAATCTATGTCACCTGGTACAATGCGATTCAATATGCCAACTGGCAGAGCCTGCAGGATGGATTAACACCGGTTTATACGATTGATTCGGTGACGAAAGATACCAACAATATCGATACGTCGGATCATTCCAAATGGACCATCACCGCCAACTGGAATGTCAACGGGTATCGTTTGCCGACCGAAGCGGAATACGAATACGCAGCGGATGGAGGATCCCTGACGCACGGCTATCTATTCGCGGGAAGTAACAACCTGGATTCCGTTGCCTGGACCGGACTTGACACGCTCGCCAATGGTACTTATGTCGGATTTCAGCCGGTGGGTACGAAAAAAACCAATGAACTGGGGATATACGATCTCTCGGGCGATGGCGGATACCTTGTATGGGATAAAGCATTGAGTACCCATGAGGCAAACTATCCGGACTCCGCCGTCATTAATCCGCGTGGCTTGGATGGCAGCCATTACGATCGACATGTGAAGCGCGGAGGCGGTTACATGTCCGGAGCGGTGTGCAATTATACCACCGCCCGGCATTTTAAGAAATCAAAAGGCTCCGATACGATTGGATTCCGCCTGGCAAGGTCGAAATAATCATGCTTGTGCAATCAATCGGGCAAGGTTTGCTGCGAAGAAATGCCCGCATGACGCTGGGGGTTGTCGCCATCGCGCTGCTCAGCCTTTCCACGGCTTCACTGCTCTGGGGGAAGAATCCGGTTTCCCCGGGGCACGAAGTCGAGGCAGGCGGCACGATATTTACCCTGCCTCCTGATTTTGCGCCGGAATATACGAGAACCGACGGGGACGTCGGTTCTCGTATCTACGGCACCATGGACGAACGCAAGCTCGGCTTTTATTCGTACCTGGCAGTTTTCTGGTCGAGTCATGCACTTTCCGACAGTGCATTGCTGCCTGCACCGGCTTATAAAGTGACAGCTCGATCATTGGCGCCCATTACCATGCATAACGGCAGTCGCGCCGTGCTGGTGGCCATGTCGCTTTCGGCTAAAAAACCGTGCGGACGCGTGATTACCGAAGATCTGCGCATAATAAAATTTTACCGGAAGCAGTCGAAAACATATTACGCAATCGCCGGATTCATCAAGCCGCTGTTGTCGCTCGACCAATTGGAGACCGTGGCATCGGGCGGCAGGTCAAGCGGTAAGGCCGGTACACGATAACAAGGAGTATGGTCCATGAATGCCCTGCTTACCGTAACGCTTTTAGGACTGTCTGCCGAAGGACTGGTCATGTGTCCTTTTTTCGCCTTCGGTCTTTCCCTGGCGGATCGTCATGCCGCGCTGCGGTTTTTATCGGGACGCATTGTGGGACTGATTTTATTCGGCGCCGTCATGGCCGCAATCGGCCGGTTCATTACAATACCGGAAGCACTTGTCAATATTGTATTCGGCGTTACTCTCGTTGGCCTGGGGATATACCGCATTATTAAATCGCGCCCGCAGCTGGAGTTTTTGACTAAAACTAAGGCGCGGGGTCCGCTTGGACTCGGGTGCGGAAATTCGGTTTCACGCAAGATCGGTTTTGGCCTGGGAGTCTACCGGGGATTACTGAATCCGGGCAGGAAGTATGCATATCTGGCTCCCCTGGTCATGCGTGTCGGTGTCATGAAAAGCCTGGCATTGTCATGTGCATTCGGCCTGAGTTCATCGGTTTATCTGGTCGTTGGTTTTCTTTCGGCGGGCGCACTGGAAACCCTGGTGCCGCACAAGCGCGCCATCGGCCTGGGATTGTTTTACGGATATAAGGGAACCCATGGTTTGCCGGCATGAGCGTAAGAGGGCGGCTTCATTGCAATCAACAATGGTGATATAGAAAATCGCAGGCTGAACTTTGATGTTTACGGGACCACCTGCCGCAGTACCGAAACGGCACTACCGGAATGTCGACCGGACTACCGGAGACATTCCCTTTTTTTAAAAAGATGGAAATATGGAAAACCATGAAAAACCTTGCAAAACCATGAAAAACTATTTTCTTGACTATCTTGGTAGGAATAGTTATATTTTTACGAACATACAAGAGATCCCATTGGTATCACCATTTAATTATCAGGTTATGACGACAACAACCATTATTTCGGCAACAACGTTATCCGATTTGGGAGCCATTCTATCGCAGGCGAGGCGGCGTGGTTTGGTCGGGTTCTTTTTATCGGCGCTGCTCCATCTTCTGATAATTACGGTTGCCATGGCTACCCTAAAAATGGGATATCACCCGAAGAAAGTGATGCTTCAAGCCAGGGCATTTGAGCTGGTAAAACCTCTGGTCGAGACGCCATTTATCCCTGCTGTGAAGGCAGTATCGCAGAACCAACACATGCATCGGACCCCGGCGAGTTCGGCAATCCCGGTAAACCTTTCTCCGCAGACGACCCCGCCCGAAGCCGCTGCTGCGCAGGTTTTACCCGATCCCGGTCGGGATATGCCAACGGAGCCCGCGATTCCGGGAGAGTCTTTGCCTGCGGCTGGCCATGATGCAACGCCTGCGCCGATGGCGGTCACTGCTCCGCAACAACCTGACGATCATCTGGGGAAAGATGCGCTGAACCGCTATGTGTCAGCCATCCGATCGCTCATCGATCGGTTCAAGGAGTATCCTGAATCAGCCCGGCAGGCGCAGATAGAGGGTACATCGATCGTCGCGTGCACGATCTCGGCAAATGGGACCCTCGATCATGTCGCAATTCAAAGAAGTTCCGGCTGCCCGATACTTGATTATGCCGCCTTGCAGGCGATTAAGCGTGTTTCCCGTTTTCCGGAAGAACCACCGGAATTGCAGCATAAGGAAGTGGCCATTGACGTACCGATTGCCTTCCATTTTACCTCTCAGTGATTGAAAGAAGCCCGAACATGGTATACGTCAACCAGTAGTTATGGAGGTGTTTGTGAAGACTATCGGCGAAATTGCAATTCTTGCCGTATTGTTATCGCTCAATTGCGCGAAAAACAGTGCAACCGGTCCAGGAGGGGGGCACACCGCCTGGCCCACGGTTTCAGTCGGCACCACGCTGAGTTATTCCCATCACATCCAGGCCGAATTGCTGAGCAAGGACTCACTTCGCCTGGGGTATGACTCGATTGCCGTGGTCCTGCGCGATTCAGCAACCGGAAAAGTTTTGACCGCCGCGCAGGTACAGTGGTTTCCTCTGATGAGCATGGGAATGTCGCAGGAGTCCGCTCCCGTTGATAATTACGGTAACGAAGCATCCGCCGATTCGCTTTTCAGGAACGGCATCGTGTTTACCATGCCGTCGGACAGCATGATGTCAAACGGGGGATGGCTGCTGCGATTGCGTATCGACGACTCCCGGTATGCTGCTACCGGGTCTTTTAATGACTCGGTCGATTTCACCGTCCGCGTGGAGGATGTGTCTCCCTCGCCGATTGTGTGGTGGAAGGGGCAGGACAGTTTGTCCCGCGTTGGCGCCCTGCTTGCGCCGGAATCGCCCAGGGACGGTACCGATACTCTTGAGTTGTTCATCGCACGGGAGGCATCGGCGCTATCATGGGTTGCCGACAGCAGCTGGACCGCAACCGTGGTTCCGACCATGCCTGCCATGATGATGGGAACCCCGGATACCTTTACTCTTGCGGCGGCGGGCCACGCCCACTATAAGGGAAAGGTTAATTTCTCGATGACCGGCGCCTGGCAGCTGACCTTCGCTTTCAAGCAATTGACCGGCGGTTTTGTTGCGGCGGATTCGAGCCAGTATATCGATGTGACCGTGAAATGAGAGGGTTGATCTTATGGGGAGGCATAGTGTTCTCGGCTTGCACCACAACCTGGGCAGCTGCAGACAGCGACACGGTGATAACGCTGGAACAGATTGAGGTAAAAGCAGCGAAACCGTTACAGCCGGATGTGGTATCGCCGTCGGTTGAAAACCGCCTCACGGACAATCCATCGGTAACCTTGATCCGGAGGGGACCATCGGCGCCGGAGCCGGTTGTCCGTGGTTCCTCCTGGAATGATGCTCTCGTCACTCTCGATGGAGCCCGGGTGCAGTGCGCCTGCACCGACCACATGGATCCGTTGACGTCCTATATGGGCGGCAACACTCTTGCAGGCATTGTGGTGAATGCCGGAAGCAGCGCGCTGGCCTCCGGCACGCCCACGCTTGGAAACGTAAATCTTCGGTTGCTTCAGCCGCAACCGGGTCCGCAACAGGTGAAATGGGACGTGAACAGCCAGGTATCGTCGATTGACAGCGGCATTTCCGGTGACGGCAAGGTAACATGGACTTCTCCGCGGTTTGCCGCCACCCTTGCAGCATCGGGTAAGCGGATAGGAGATTATGCCGAGCCCGGAGACGAGGTGATTCCCTGGTCCGGCGTTCGCGCAGCTAATCTGTTTTCCGCCGTAACGGCGCAGGTGAGCCAGAACACCCGGTTGCGCGGTACCGTGCTCTACGATAAATTCTGGGATGCAGGGTATCCGGCCCTGCCCATGGATGTAAAATTTTCCGAACTGGTGCATGGCGCTGTCGGCATTGACCGGTTCTGGCAAAACGGTACCAGCCTTGACGCGCAGGTCTACGGCAACCGCACCTCACATGCCATGGATGATTCGCATCGGGCGGATACCGGCATGCAAATGGACATGCCGGGACAGGGATCCACGATCGGCGGTTTGATGCTGCTGCGCACATTCGCTGCGTCGCACGATCTCGGCATCCGGTTCGAAAGCTGGTACGGCACGCAAGCGGCATCCATGACCATGTACACTGCCGGCAACGCACCGTCGATGTACCTCGAAACATGGCCGAATACCGGCACCTTCGGCATGAACGGGTCGCTCTCGGATGAGGTCAGGTTGACCGATAAGTGGCGTGTGAATGGGACATTACTGCTGGAGAACCGGCTGATCGATCTCTACTCCGAAACCGGCAGGGAGCAGGTCGAAATGCTGCAACCGGGTGCGCCGGTAAAGCGGGATTTTCCTAATCCGGGGCTTCAGGCGGGAATCAGGTTCGTTCCGTCCGTTGACCATGAAATAAGTTTTTCGGTTTCCGCTGCAGAGCGGGTCCCTGCCATGGATGAACTCTATGGGTACCATCTGTTCAATGCCGTGACCAATTGGGATTACATCGGTAATCCGCAGCTGGAGCCCGAAGACATTTACCAGGCAGACCTATCGGGAAAGATCTATGCCGGTCAATTCAGCGCGACTGGAACGATCTGGTCGACGTTCAAGAATAACCTCATCGATGCAGCGGCCGCGCCCGGCATTGCACCGGTAACTTCGGGAGCGTACGGTACCCGGCGGTGGGGCAATCAAGGCAGCGAATTGCGCACGGGTATCGAAAGCGATATCCGTTTCAAACCGTCTGCAACAATCGAATTCGGTTCCATTGCCCGGTATATGTACGGCAAGGCGTTTTTCACCGATAACGACTCGCAGATTCCCTCGTCGGGCGGAACCGCGCTGGCCGAAGTGCATTTTAAGTGTGTCAATGTCTCTCCGGAGCTTGAATGGGCTCCGACGCAGAACCGGCTGGATCCGACCTATACGGTTACGAAATCCGCCGGATATGCGGTTCCGAACCTGCGCTTCAGCGGTCAGGTACCCGGTTTGGCGCATGTCCAGTGGCGGGCGGGCATCGAAAATATTTTCAACCAGGAGTGGCGGACAAATCAGGATTGGGACGATTTTGACACTAAAGCGCCGCTCTATCGGCCCGGGCGCAATTTTTATCTTGGAATTACCATACAGGGATAGATCTTCAATGGAAAATGGATCGACTCATTATATGAGCGGCAAACATATTCTTGACTTCTTCGGTTGGAATAGTTATATTAGAATCATGCGTGCATCAGAGAACATCCATAATGGAATCATCCGGCGAGAAGGATGGTCGGCCACTATGCCGTCACAAGCCGTCCCTCTTCAATCCTCTCCGGCGCTTAGTTCTGCAAAGCAAGGCCGCCATTTTTCACAGTGGGCTCCCCACCGGCAGTTTTCCGTCTTATCAACGAAATGTTGTTGACTCCGCCATAGATTCCATCGTATAACAATACCTTTGATTTTTTTCCAGTCGGGCACTCATCATGGCCCGGAGAAGTTCGCTTAAACTTCGGATAGTAATCTCCTATCCGGCCTCCGAAAGGATAGTGCAATGATTTCCATAGAATCATTTATCGGGACTTTTCTGTTCGTGAGTTTCTACCTTGGTGCTTTTGCGGTTGCGGTGTGGCTCGTTTATTCTCATATTGCCGATTCCGTTACCTTCGATGCGGAAAGCAAAACAAAGGGCGGAACGGGCATTCATGCCCGCAGCATTACTTCTATCGGATTAAGAAAACTTCATGGCGCAGGGAGCAGCGTAACCGGCATTGCGGAACGAGCCCGGTCTGCATTACGGGAAGTTGATAGGGAATAATCGGGGAGGTACACAGGAGCTATGTTTCCCCGACCAGGATTTTATTCGGCGAAGCATAACCGTACTATCGATCGTGACAAACAATTTTAAAAGGACTGCGATATGATCGACTATTTCAGGAGGAAACGATTCTATCACTACAACACCCCGGGACACGCGCATGAATTGACATTCTGGTGCTATCAGCAGGTCCGGTATTTCGACGATCCTGTCGCCCGCTCGGTATTTCTGCAGGAGCTGGAGAGAGCGCGGGCGGCATATCGATTCAAACTATTTGCCTATGTCATCATGCCCGCCCATGTACATCTGGTGATCGCTCCCCAGGAGCAGCACTACAATATCATACGGATTCGCAACGGTATCAGGGGCTGCTTTGCAAGGAGATATACGAGGGCACTGCGCAAACTGAATGATGCGCACCGGAGCCGAGATCCCGATGCAGAACAAAACCGCGAGGTCTTAACCTTATGGGAATCCGGCGGAGGGGAGGACCGCAACCTGTGGAGTGCGGACGAAATCAATGATTCGATTTTTTATATTGAGGCTAATCCGGTACGGTTGTTCCTGGCCGGTGCGCCGGAGCAGTGGCCGGCGTCTTCGGCCTATGCACGGCGCTATGGGGTTGGAGCAATTCCCGATGACATCGGTACACGCTTGCTGCAAAGAGCGGTGTGACCGGGGAGCAGTTCATCGATTTCAAGGTGCCGAAGGCGGAATCAAGTCATCGCTCTCGAAAGGATTGGTTAGCATGGGAAAAGATTTTTCAGCATCCGTGCTTTCACTCGCGACCGCGCTAATACTTGGCTTTTGCAATGCCGGCGGGCAGGCCGCGATAAAATCCGAGGCGATACGTAGGGTTTATGCTCGGCGTATCGAGGGTCCGCCACACCCGGAAGAGGGACCTACAGCGTCGGCTTCCGGGAAGTGATCGGAGTGTGGCGATAGGATTGCCTCCGGTCCTGGTGCAACGGTCCGATTTATGGAATTTCCGAAAGCAGGAAATTAATCTGGACTATTCCTATCGGCATTATATATTTAATAGCATAGAAAGCGATTCGGTTTCAATGTTTTCGGATGAGTTACTGAAAAACCTTTCAAATAATTCTTCAGAAACACTATCAAGGAGGGAAGCATGGGAACTTTTGTTGAAAAACCGCGCTATTCGTGCGCGGTGGCCGGGGCGCTCGCTGCGGTCAATGCCATCGACCGCGCAGTCCCGATACTGCATGCCTCGCAGGGATGCGGCGGTACGACTACCGCCGCCATCAACGGTCCTTCCGGATTTCTCGGAAGCAGTTACTGCGGCGGCAGTTCCGTACCGGCCAGCGGGATCAATGAGAAGCAGATCGTTTTCGGCGGAGCAACACGGCTTGAAGAACAGATAAAAAGCACCGCCGAGATTATCGATGCGGACCTGTTTGTCGTCATCAGCGGCTGCACTGCGGAGCTGATCGGCGATGATATCAATTCGGTTGTCAGAGAGTATAATGAAAATGCGGAAGGAGGCCCCCCGCTGGTGTATACGAATGGGGCCGGTTTCAAGGGAAATACGTATTACGGGTACGATGCATTATTGCAGACGCTGATCACCGATTACATTATACCGTCATCTGAAAAGAAAAAAGGTTTCGTCAATCTGTGGGGAATTCCGCCCGCGCTCGATGTTTTCTGGGAAGGAAATATCACCGAACTGCGAAGAATATTGACTTCACTGGGATTGCAGGTAAACTCCTTTTTCACCGTTGACGACTCCCTCGAAGGTATCCGCGCTGCCGCCGCGGCTGAATTGAACATCGTCGTTTCGCCGGTTAACGGCATCGGAGCCGCTGAGCTGTTCCGTGAAGTTCATGGGGTCGATTTCATTGCGACGGATCTTCCCATCGGCGCAAAGGCGACTGAAGCCTTTGTTCTGACCATTGCGGAGCGTCTGAATCTCGATAAAAAATCGGTGGATGATTTCATCGGCAATGAAAACAAAAGGTACTATCATTTCTTCAATAGAATCGGCGATGCCTATTGCGACATCGATTTGCAGCGGTATACCGTCATTATCGGCGACACCACCTATGCCTCGGCGCTGACCCGTTTCGTCACGCAGGAACTGGGATGGATACCGGGTTTGGTGGTTATTACCGACCAGTTGATCGAGGAGCAGAAACCCGGGATCGTCGACCGGTTCGTTGATAGCCTGGAATCGCCTGAAAAAACGGTGGTGTTCGAAACCGATACGAGCCGGATCGCCGAGCACCTGGCAAAGCGCTGGCCGGGCTCCGACGGGTCGAAGTATTATGAACCGTTCAGTCCCGCGTATGTAATCGGCAGCCGCCTCGACCGCGATTTCGCGGATAGTATCCGCGCCGGCTTCCTGTCGGTCACGTACCCGGTTTCAAACAGGCCGATTCTCGACAGGGAATATGCCGGATACCGCGGGGCTCTCCGGCTTGTCGAGGATATTTACGCATCGTTACTGAATAACCGATAAAACAACACACCCATACTCTAACTGCATTCATAAGGAGCTCTATGAACTATCTGGATCTTAAAGTTCCTCCCGTGAGGGATGAACGCTTGAAACCGTGCTGCGCCTATGGCGGAACGCTGTGCGACCTGGTCGAGGGCCAGAAACGGGGTTGCTTGACAAGTAACGGACGGGCATTCGCCCAGGCGACCGGATGCCAGCTATCGCTTGCCATGGGGATGGTCGGTTCCATTCCCGAGGCGATTGCCATTTTCCACGGACCGGTCGGGTGCGGATCGACGAATCTCGGCTTTGCCGGATTGGTAAAGGAATTTCAGCTCCAGCGCGGCAATACCGATTCCATAGGCCAGGTCTGGTTTTCCACCAACCTGAGCGAATCGGATGTCGTCAACGGCAGCGAGGATAAACTTGCGGCGGTCATCAAGGAAGCCGATCGGCGATTCAGGCCGCAGGCGATATTCATCGCTAAAACCTGCGTTCCGGCGATCATCGGCGACGATATCGATCTGGTTGTCGACAAAGTGAAGGATCAGGTAAGCGCCAAACTCATTCCCCTGCATTGCGAGGGTTTCCGGTCGCGCTTTCCGGCGACCGCCTACGACATCGTCTATCACGGTATTCTGCGGAACCTTATGGAGGACGAGGAGAATCTTCCGGAACCGGTGCTTGAAAATGCCGCTGCCGACATCGCCTATGAAGAACGAAAGAAGCGTACGGTCAACCTGCTGAATGTCGGGTCAATGGGACGCGTCGACGAGCTCGAATTGATTCGGCTGCTCGGTGCATTGGAGCTCGAAGCCAATATCCTTCCCTGCTATACGCCGCCGGGACGGTTTGTCAAGGCAAAGGATGCCGCGCTATCCGTCAGCATCTGCTCGACTCATGACGATTATTTCGTCGAACATCTCAAGGAGTTGTATGGAGTGCCGTTTGTGCTTAATACGATTCCCATCGGTACCGACAACACGCGGCGCTGGTTGCTCGAAATTGCCGATTTCTTCAATATCAGGGAGAAGGCCGAACGCTTCATCGCCATCGAAGAGGCCGAAGTGTTCAAGGCGCTGGAACCCTATCGTAAATTATTCAAAGGCAAGCGGGTGTTCGTCAGTACCGGCGAAATCCGGGCGGGCGCGCAGGCCGAAATGCTCGAGCGGGATCTGGGAATGGAAGTGGTCGGAATACGTTCCCATCATTACGACCAATTTGGCGAATATGTCTTTGAACACTTCAAAGGGCGAAACGATGTCACCATCAATGTGGCGGCAAGTCAGCCTTATGAACAGGTGAATTTATTGGCGCGATTGAAGCCCGATCTTTTTCTCGGTCATGTCGGCAGCAACGTATGGGCCGGCAAACAGGGCATTCCCGTGTTACCGATTTTCGGTCCGGTTCAAAGCTACATGGGGTATAAGGGAGTATTCGAAGTCGCCTACCGGTTAAAACGGCTGGTGCGGAATCCGGCTTTCTTCACGACGCTGGGCAAGACGACGACACTTCCGTATAAAAAGTCCTGGTACGATAAAGATCCTTACGCATATATCAAGCAAACGGAGACCAGCGAGGCGGCATAGCATGGTCTCCGTTAGGACCAGTCGCTATGGCTGGTCTTGAGGGCGGAATCCGGCAGTCATAAAATATGGCTGCCGGATTATTACTAATCAGTTCATAAGTATTATCATAGAAAATCTGCCGTTCGCCCTGAGCCTGTCGAAGGGCGAGCTGCAGACTCGCACCGTTCATGGTTCGACAGGCTCACCACGAACGGTTGGATGTAACTCTACTTTTGAACTGCTTAGTATTTGATTCGGCATCTTAAAAAGTCGAGCAATGCCGCATTGACGAATTCGGGTTTTTCCCAGTGCGGAAGGTGACCGGCATTATTCACCGCATGGAAACGGGCACCCTGAAGCAGGCGCAGCAAGCGGGTGGAATCCTCGAAAGGCACGGTCGCATCCTCTTTTCCCCAAAATAAAATAGCACGGGTATTCCTGTGCCCGAGTTTCGTATAAATTTCATGAAGCGGCCAGGACGGCATGCTCCTGACCGAAGACAGTATCGAGCGGGAAAAACCGCGGTATGCAAGCTGCGGAAGATACAACGGCCGGAATTTAAGAAATTCTTTTTCATCGAAGAAGTCTGTGCGCTGGGAATTGACAAGTAATTGTCTGCCTGCCGATGCCATGATCGCATCCCCGATAACGGGAAATTTAAGCAGTGCAGCTGCTCCTGAGGGTGCCCGCCATGCGAAGAGGGGATCGATGAGCGCGATGGCATGGGCGAGCCCCGGTTTGAGCGCGGCGGCGGCCGCAATGGGACCGCCCATTGATAATCCGACAAGCGAAACCGGGGTGCTCAGCCTCAAGGCCTTGATGATTTCCTCGACCTGACCGACGAAAAGGCTGAGATCATAGCGCACTCGCGGTCGATCCGAAAATCCGCGTCCGTAGAAATCGAAGCGCAGAACGCGGAACCCCGACTCCGCAAGCAAGGGGGCGTTCCGATCCCAGATCGTGAAAGGCACGGAAAGTCCGGGAACCAGGACGACGACCGGCCCATCGGTCGGTCCGGTAAGTTCGTAATGCACGAAGCCTTCAGACAGGCGGACAAATGAACCCGGAAGGCGGGCGCGTTCGATTTCGTCAATAGATGCAGCCATCCAATTGTCCCCGGTGCGAGTGACAACTACGGCATCGATTCCATCTCATGGTATATCCACAATGTGCACGTATCCTGAAATTCAGTATCGCTCATAGGCAACAATTTCTTCCAGGGCCTTGCGCGGCTTTACCTCCGGATTTTCTGCCGGGTAGCCGAGGGGAGTCATGGCGATGACGCGAACGTGAGGCGGTATGCCGAGAAGCGCCTTGACATCGCCTTCGTTAAATGCGCCGAGCCAGCAGGTCCCGAGTCCCAGCTCGTGAGCCTGGAGAATCAGGAAGGAAAAAGCGATCGATGTATCAACGGTTCCGGCGAGCTGTCCGCACGACATGACATATTCCGCCTCGGTGGCGCAGGCGACGATGATTGCGGGGGCATCGGCGACCCATTGCCGGTCGCCTGCGGCAGCGCCCAATTGACGCCTGGTTGCCGCATTCTTTACTACGATGAATTTCCACTCCTGACGGTTGCGGGCCGACGGCGAGAGCCGGGCGGCTTCGAGAACCAGTTCCAGTTTTTCTTCTTCTATGGGAGTATTGGAATAGGCGCGGATGCTTCGGCGCGAGGTGATAACGGCATGGACGCTCATATTTTTTCCCTCCAGATTTTTGAATGTTCACAATACATATAATATCAATCGGATTAATGTATATCGTGCCAAACATTAAATCAACTCTGCAAATTTGATGCATTTTCAAAAGAATTATTAAAAATCTTGACTTACTTGGTTGGAATAGTTATTTTTATAATGTCGGCTTGGATGGTAGTTTTAATTTTGCCGTTCAATGTTCATATTAATATTATTATCAATACATTATAAATTATTTGCGCTAAACTGCAAAAAAATCTTGATTTATTTGGTAGGATTAGTTATATTAAAAAACAGGCCATAAAACCATGGTCAGACGGTCGAACTAAACCGGAAGGGGGGGGGCAAGGACATTCTCAAAATAGCGGTGACGCAAATCATAACGTAAGAGGACAACCCTCAGCAAAAATCTACTAACAAATTTCCTGCGATGTTGACCAGACTACTGGAAGCACTCTCAGAACTACATCATGAAAGGTGGTGTAACAATGAGAATCAAAGCCTTACCTTTGATTCTGCTTTCCGGCGTTTTTCTGGGGCAATATGTCCGGGCTGCAGAACCGCAGCAGTTGGCGGAAACACAGCCGGGAGCGGAAGTAATCACTCAGAAAAAAATCGACTCCACGGCGCAGCCGGCGTCGGATACCGGAGTCAACAAGGAAGACGCGGTCGCTCACCAATCGGATATCGTCGGTCTCCAGGCACTTCTGGAGGACGAACTCAAGCGGACGGCGACCACCGCTTATACGGTGAATGTATCCGGATACGGCGCAGTAGGAGCCGCTTATACGCAGCCGCATATCTGGTCCGCGGATAATATTACTAACAACGCTCCTCCCTCGTACGACGATCAATTCAGCTTCATCACGCCCTATGCCGGCTTGAATTTTACCGGTAACCTGCGTGAAGATCCCAAGGATGAGTACGATCTCAAGTATACCTTGATGACCTATTTCACCGGCACCACGGTCTACCTGCTGGATGCAAACCTCGAATGGGATCTTCTTACCACCAAGAACACATTCGAGCGGTTTTTCACCCTCAACACCGTGGTCGGACAGCAGCAGTACCTCTTCGGAGCCGATAACCAGGCTACTGAAGATCAGCGTCCTACCATTGCGGTCGCTCAATATCTCTATCGATACGGCATGGAGGGCCTGGCGCTGGGGCGTGATATAGGGGTCAAGTTCAACACGGGTTTTTTCAACTCCGTCGATAACTTCACCGGCGTCAACGTCGCAAAGGTAGCCTTGAGCTTGGCTGCATACAATGGTCAGGGTGCCAATACGCTCGACGCTGCGGGCAGCCAGAAAAAGGACTTGTCGGGCAAGATCATCTTCACCCCCTGGGGCGATAAGTATTTCAGCGACCTCGGGCAACTCTCGTTCGGTGCAAGTGCATGGTGGCGGGGCTTCGATTTCCGGAACGGCCAGGGAGGGGATTCGATAAACCTCTATGGCGCGCAGATCCAGTGGCTGAAAAAACCGTTCCTGCTGACCGGTGAATGGGTTGATGAAAACAATGTCAGACACACTACAGCTACAGGGCCACAGGTTAATTCGCAAAGCTGGGTCGGGACCTTTTTCTATACACCGACCGCGCTCCCGGATTGGCAGCCCCTTGTCAGGTTCGACTACTTCAACCCGAATACCGCGGATAATACTCCGGCAATCGAAGCAGATAAAACGACCACGGTGACTGCCGGGTTTAACTGGTTTTTCTACCAGACCGAGCCGCTGTCGCGCCGTCCTTACCCTATTGCCGAAACCAACCGGGTTATCAAGTTTCAGTTGAACTACATCTGGCGGTTTGAATCCAATGCCTCGGGCCAGACCTTTAATCAGCTTGGAAAAAACCAGTTGCTGGCGTTGCTGTTCTTTAACTTTTAATGTTCTTCAACAAGGGAGAGTAGTATGAAAAAGCAGTGCGTGTACTTTTTGTTGCTGGCGGCCTTATGGGCCGGATCCGCGTTTGCCGAGAATTACGTGTATCTGCCGCTCGACAATACCATAGCGGTGGCGGCGCACAAAGGCTGGGCGGCTGAGGCGTTTGCACCATTCGGGTACAAAGTCAAGACGGTCGATTTATCTACCGTAAAGATCTCGGGCGCCACGGCGGCCATGCTTGACCGGGGAGACCTGAATTTCAGCTCGGCCATGGCCTATATGGCCACCGACTATAAGCTCAACGGTTTCGATACGAAGGTTATCTGGGCCGCACAACCTACCATCAGGAAGTCGGTGCTTGTATTCGGACTCAAGGACAGCCCATATAAATCCATTGCCGACCTCAAGGGTCAGACCGTCGGTTCCATCCGCTATTGCTGCGGGTATGCGGCTGCGCTTGAAATCTTCAATCACGCCGGCTACAACATCGATACCGATTTGAAGAAAGGTGCCGTACGCGTCTGGATCGCTCCGAGCAGCACCCAGATCCAGCAGGCCTTGTTGGCGAACAAGATTCAGGCGGCTTCGGACCATCTGCAGGTCACCGCGCATACCGAAGCCTATCTGCAGGGTTTGTACCGGGTTCTCGATACCCTGCCGGAGAATTCCGTCTACCAGCGTTACGGCGGGCGGGCGTATTATTTCGGCACGGTCAAATGGATCGATGCCCATCCCGAGCTTGCGAAGGCATTTGCTCAGCTCGTGGATAAAACGAAGAACTGGATGATTAATCCCGCCAATCGTGAGGAGGCTGCGCAGATTATCGCGAAAGACCTGCGTATCCCTATCGGTGTCGCGCGTTTCCAGAATGCCAATCTGGAATGGTCATCGCTGGCGCCGAGCGAACACTCATGGGATAAGACCGTCGAGTCCCTCAAGCAGTGCGAGAAAGAGTATAAGAACCTTGGAGAGCCGTTATACTTGAAGAAGTCCCTTTCTGACAAGGATCTTGAGGCCTTCGTCGACAAACGATTCTTTGAGGGCGGCCAGTACTCTGCTTTCAGCAATTGAGGCGAGGTGATTCCGGCAAGGGCCAAAGCGCGACGGCAACGGTTGTCGCGCTTCGGCAATTCCGGAGTTTTGCACAGCAACGCAGGAAACTATCAACAATGAGGTCAGATCAGTATGCCCGCAGCAAGTGAAATAATCCAAGGCGGTGTCGCGTCGGGTTCGCGCGCATTTCAGGTGACGGAACAGGCTGAGCCTTTGCCGGTTCGCAAAACGCGGAAAAAATTTCCGGTGCTGGTGTTGAAGCTCGTGGTGCCGGTCATTCTTTTTGCGTTCTGGATTCTCATTACCGAAAAAGATTGGATCAAGCCGTATTTCGTCCCAAAGATTGAAAAAATCGCCGTTCGCTTTGTAGAAATGGTCCGTTTTGAAAGTCTGCTCGATGATTTCTGGGTCTCCTTTCATGTCATGCTTATCGGGTATGTCCTGGGAGTCACGCTCGGACTGATACAGGGGTTCATGCTGGGGATTTCACGGATTAACGACACTCTCTTTTCGCCGACGCTCAATGCGGTACGGCAGGTGCCGCTCCTGGCGTGGTTTCCGCTCTTCGTACTTTTTTTCGGCATCAACACGCCCATGAAAGTCGTCTTTATCACGGTCGGCGTATTTGTCCATGTTTATCTCAACGTCTATCAGGGGATCCGGGCGGTAAACAAGGAGTATATCGAGGTCGCCAATGTTTTTGAATACACGCGCTGGCAGACGGTGAGAAGGGTGATTTTTCCCGCCGCCTTTCCGGCAATTTATACCGGACTCCGGCTGGCCGCCTCATTTTCATGGGGGTATGTTGTTTTCGCCGAAATGATGAACGGTCGCCGCGGCATGGGCTGGATCCTGAATGATGCGCAGGAGCTTCTGGATGCGCCGCGCCTGTATGTGGCCATCGTGATTATCGGTTTTTTCGGCTTCTTCCTCGATTACCTCCTTGGGCTCCTGGAAAAGCGGGTAATGCACTGGAAGCGTCAGCCGATGTGATAGCTCATGAAAGCACCTGAACTATCACGTGCAATATCCTTCGACAAGCTCAGGACGAACGGAATTCGACATATCATGAGAGAACCCGTTCATGGTGAGCCTGTCGAACCATGAACGGGGTTTTTAAAGATTCTTAAATATGATTGCGGAGAAAGAATGAAAGCGGATACCGAGTCTTTGCTGGTACTGAAAAACCTTTCGATGGTTTTCAACAAGGGAACAACGCAGGAAGTCGTTGCGCTCCAGGATGTTAATATGGATATTGCCCGTGGTGAATTCATATCGATCATCGGTACCAGTGGTTGCGGAAAAACGACATTGCTGCGTATCATCGCAGGGCTCGAAACCGAGTATGATGGGCACGCACTGCTTAACGGTAAACCAATTATAAAGCCGGGGCTCGACCGGGGCGTCATCTTTCAGGATCACCGTTTGCTGCCCTGGCTGAGCATAGAAAAAAATGTAGGTTTCGGCTTGCGCAATGGGAATAAAGCTTACCGCGCGGACCGAATTAAAGCGCACATCAACCTGGTAGGTCTGACGGGATTTGAAAAATCCTTTCCACACCAACTATCCGGAGGCATGGCGCAACGGGCGGCAATTGCCCGCGGGCTGGTAAACGAACCGGATGTCCTGCTGCTTGACGAACCTCTCGGGGCTCTCGATGCGCTCACCCGCATGCATATGCAGAAGGAGCTCGAGCGCATCTGGAAACAGGAAGAGCAGTCGGACAAGGCCGAAACTGCCCTCACCATGATTATGATTACCCATGATGTGGAGGAAGCGGTCTACCTGAGCGACCGGATCGTCATCATGTCGGCCCGTCCCGGAAAGATCAAGCGGATCATACCGGTTCCGCTCGCTCGTCCGCGAGACCGCGACAGCTTTGATTTCATTAAAATCAAGGACGAACTGCTTGAAGAATTTCATCTTCAGGCTGAAAAATACTTTTCCTATACCATTTAATAAACTTTAACCGTCAAGGAGTCGTCGTATGGCAAAAATCGCCGGAAACCTTACCGATCTTATCGGCAACACGCCCCTTCTGGAACTCCGCAACTACGGCGCAAAGGAAAACGCGGGTGCAAAGATCATCGCGAAGCTGGAATCTTTCAACCCTGCAAGTTCGGTGAAAGACCGGATCGGGTGGGCAATGATCCAGGATGCGGAAAACAAGGGGTTGATTAAAAAGGGTTCGGTTATTATTGAGCCCACCTCCGGCAACACGGGGATTGCGCTGGCCTTTGTCGCTGCGGCGCGGGGCTACCGGCTTATCCTGACCATGCCCGATACCATGAGCGTGGAGCGACGCAATCTCCTGAGCGCCCTGGGCGCCGAACTGGTCTTGACGCCCGGAGCCGAACGCATGCCGGGCGCCATTCGCAAAGCCGAGGAGCTCTCCGCGCAGATACCGGGATCGTACATCCCTCAGCAGTTCAATAATCCGGCAAATCCGGAAATTCATCGAAAAACGACTGCCGAGGAGATATGGCGCGATACCGACGGTGAAGTTGCCGCGTTCGTAGCCGGGGTCGGTACCGGGGGCACGATAAGCGGAGTCGGGGAGGTGCTCAAGGAGCGAAACCCTGCTGTCAAGATTATCGCGGTCGAACCGTTCCAATCATCGGTGCTGTCGGGTGGCGCGCCCGGCCCGCATAAAATCCAGGGTATCGGCGCCGGATTCGTGCCGAACAATTTCAACCGGGCGATAGTTGACGAAATATATAAAGTGCACGACCAGGAAGCGATCCAGACCGCCCGCGACCTTGCTCTGCTCGAAGGCCTGCTCATCGGGATCTCATCGGGTGCGGCGGCGTTTGCGGCGACACAGATTGCCAAGCGCGAAGAGCATGCGGGAAAAAATGTCGTTGTGCTGCTTCCCGATACGGGTGAGCGTTACCTGTCGACGGTTTTGTATGCGAAGGAGTAATCTGATGAATCCCCTTCAGATGGAGATGGAATTGTGAGCGAACCGGCAGCATCCCCTCCGGCAACAACAGTACGGGTCGCGGTGGCAACCTCTACCGGCGAGCGGGTGGACGGGCATTTCGCAACGGCGGCCTTTTTCGATGTTTATGACATTAACGGCACCTCGATAGAAAAAGTCGGCAGGAGGGAAAATCTGTCGGGAGGATGCGGGTGCCACGATGAACACGGCGGGTCGGCATTCGAGCAGATTATCAAGCTTATTTCCGATTGCCGGTTTATCGTGGCATTGCGCATCGGTAATGGCGCCGTCTCCTGGCTGGTCGATCGCGGTATCCGGGCCGCGCAGATCGATGATACTGTGGAGAATGCGCTGCAATCGCTTATAAAGTCGGGAAAATTACGAACGTTACTCAGAAGACAGGAACAAAATTAAAAATGCCAACCAGGAAACTCAAGCAGATCGCCATCTATGGAAAAGGTGGCATAGGGAAATCGACAACAACCTCCAATATCAGCGCCGCGCTCGCGGCGTCCGGATACAAGGTTATGCAGTTCGGCTGCGACCCCAAGAGTGACTCGACCAATACGCTGCGGGGCGGCAGATACATCCCCACGGTGCTGGATACGCTCCGGGAGAAAAATGTGGTCAAGCCTCACGAAGTCATTTATGAAGGATTCGGCGGCGTCTACTGCGTTGAAGCAGGCGGGCCGGCACCGGGCGTCGGCTGCGCAGGTCGCGGGATTATCACTGCCGTCGAGCTCTTCAAAAAGGGTAAGGTCTTCGAGGAGCTCAACCTTGATTTCGTGATTTTCGACGTGCTTGGGGATGTGGTATGCGGCGGCTTCGCGGTTCCTATTCGTGAAGGTATCGCGGAGCATGTCTTTACCGTTTCATCGGCCGATTTCATGGCGATTTACGCGGCAAACAATCTATTCAAGGGCATCAAGAAGTATTCAAACAGCAAGGGTGCGCTGCTCGGGGGACTTATCGCCAACTCGATCAACGCTCCCTATGCGAAGGAAATCATTGACGATTTCGTCAAGCAGACGGCTACCCGGGTCGTGGAGTATGTGCCGCGCTCGGTAACGGTTACCCAGGCCGAACTCCAGGGAAAAACAACCATCGAGGCTTCGCCGGATTCGGATCAGGCGAAGATCTACCGGCGTCTTGCCCAGTCCATAGCGGAACATGAAAAGTCAATAGTTCCGCAGCCGCTGGAGCAGAACGAACTGCGGGCCTGGGCGGATAAATGGGCGACCCATCTTCTTGCGCTTGCAAACAGCGAGGTGCAGGGCCAGGCGATGAGCATCTAAAGGATACCATGGCTGACCTTTCGAAACATCCCTGCTTTAACGCCGAAGCCCGGCTGCAGTTCGGACGCATTCACCTTCCGGTCGCCCCGGCCTGCAACGTTCAGTGCAATTTCTGCGACCGGAAATATTCCTGCGTCAATGAGAGCCGGCCGGGGGTAACGGCATCCGTCATGGCGCCGGCTGAGGCGCTGCGTCATCTGGATCAAATAGTATCGCAGCGCGGGGACATCACGGTGGTCGGGATTGCCGGTCCGGGCGATCCGTTTGCCAATACTGAAGCCACCCTGGCGACGCTCAGGCTGGTACATGAGAAATATCCGCAGATGCTCCTGTGTGTTGCGACGAACGGGCTTAACCTGCTTGAAAACATCGATGCCCTGTGCGAGCTTGAGGTGAGCCACGTTACCGTCACCATGAACGGCATCGATCCCCGCATCGTGGCGCAGATTTACGCCTGGGTTCAGTATGGGAGGCGGCTTCTTACCGGTATTGAGGCGGCGGAAATCCTCATCGCCCGCCAGACTGCCGGCATAAAGGCCCTTGTCGAACGGGGAATCATTGCTAAAGTCAACACCATAATCATTCCCGGCGTAAACGATAGGCATGTTGCAGAGGTGTCAAAACAGGTTGCTGCCTGGGGGGCAGATGTCCAGAACTGCATTCCGCTCCTGCCGGTAGCCGGGACTCCCTTCGGCACAAAAGAGCAGCCGTCGCCGGCACTCATCCACGCGATTCGGGTGCAGGCAGGGACGCATCTTTTGCAGATGGCGCACTGCTCGCGCTGCCGTTCCGATGCCTGCGGCCTGCTCGGTGAGGGATTCGATGCCGGGAAGCTTCCTACGGCGTGCCCCGACAAAAGGTAAGAAATGAACACTGTTGCCGAAACCGCTATGCACTGCACAAAGGCAAGGAAGGAGCTACCATGGACTCGGTCTATACGACAACCATAACGAAGGCGGCGGCGCAGCGCGGTATCCGCATCGAGGTGCTCGATCCGGTGCTGCCGATTTTTGCGTTATGCCACGGCGATGCAACCGTCCGGTGTTACAATGGGCTTACCGACTTTACCGGCGGTGCCTCGTTCCATCTGGCCCAGGACAAGGGTGCGGCAAACCGCTTCCTGCGGCAGAACGGATTCCATGTTCCGGCCCAGGAGTGCTATACCACTTTTAAACGAGCCGCTTTATTTCTCGAAGATCATGAGCGGATTGTCGTTAAACCGGTATCGCAATGGGGCGGGAGGGGAGTATCGACCCATGTGTCGAGCCGACCCGAGCTTGCGGCGGCCATCACCTTTGCAAAACGATACTCCGACGAACTGCTTCTCGAAGAGTGTGTTCACGGCGACGACTGGCGGTTGATTTATGTGAATTTTGAGTTTGTGACGGCAATCCTCCGGACGCCGGCAACGGTTTGCGGAAACGGAACCGATACCGTCAGATCGCTTATCCGGCAAAAAAATGCACGTGCGAGGAAAATCGATCCGAGCAACCGGATACCGATTGACAAGGAAACCGAAAGGGCGATTGCGGCAATCGGGCTGGGCTATGATTCAGTCCCTCAGGACCGGCAGAAAATCCAAGTCCGCCGAACCTCCAATTACCACACCGGCGGCGACGTTACGATAATTGGCGATTCGATCGGCAGCCAGGTTATTGCAATGGGACAAGCCATTGCCCGGCTGTTGAAAATTCCGGTACTCGGCGTTGATATCCTGTGGAATGAAAACGGACACCACCATATCATCGAACTCAGCCCGGATCTGGCCATCTCTCCGCCCGAAGGAGACATTGTTGTGGAAAAATTTCTCGATTTCCTGTTTCCCGAGACAAAACGCCCGGCGGACCCTGTGGTCATGGCGGTCGCAAACGCATTGGAAAAACTTCGGCAACCAGCCTCGAAGACAGTCGCATAGAGCGCATTTTATTTCACCATCCTTAATAAAGGGAGAAATTATGAAGATCGCCGCCATTATCGGCAGCCCCCGTTCGAAGGGGAACAGCGCCACCATCGTCAAGCTGCTGCTCGATGCCTTAAAGCCCGGAAGCCCGCAGACAACGGTCGTCGAACTGAACAAGCTTACCTATCGAGGTTGTCAGGCATGTATGGCCTGTAAAACCACCTCAGAAACCTGCGTTGTCAAGGATGACCTCACCGACATTCTGGAGCAAATCAGGGTTTCGGATGTGGTCATCATCGCCGCGCCGGTCTATATCGGCGACATCACCGCACAGGCAAAAGGTCTTATCGACCGTCTCTACTCTCTCTATAAGCCGGATTTCCGGACCAACCCGAATCCGGGTCGTCTATCCCCGGGCAAAAAACTTGTTTTTGTTGTTCCCCAGGGCAACCCCGACGAAAAAATGTTTTCCGATGTCGTCTCCCGGTACACCGGCATGTTCAAACGGCAGGGATTCAGCGCCATTTATCCTATTCGTGCCCTTGGCGTCGGCCCGCAGAGCGATGTCGGGAAGGACGCCGGAATAACGGCACTTATTTCCAGCACCGCGACCGATATCCTCGCCTCATAACATTAAAATAGGGAGCGATCTCAATGTCGTCCGAAACGATTTATCTCGACAATAACGCCACGACCAGGGTTGCGCCCGAGGTTATCGAGGCCATGCTGCCGTATTTCGATGGACATTACGGCAATCCGTCCAGCATTCATCGCTTCGGCGGAAACGTGCATAAACAGATAGAGGTTGCCCGCGAACAGGTTGCCGGGCTGCTCAATGCCAAACCGTCGCAGGTATACTTTACCGGGTGCGGTTCGGAAAGCGATAACCTTGCACTGCAGGGCTTTTATCGACGGCAGGGGCATTGTACGAAGCTCATCAGCTCGTCGGTAGAACATCATGCCGTCCTGTATACGTGTAAATATTTGAACCGGCACGGTGCTGCGCTTACCGAGCTTGCAGTCGATGAAAACGGCATGCTGAATTTAGACGATTTGAAATCGCAGCCGATGGACGATCGGACACTGTTATCCTTCATGTGGGCCAATAATGAAACCGGCGTGATATTTCCGATTGAGAAAATCACCGAAATTGCAAAGGAACGAGGCGCCCTTATTCATACGGATGCGGTCCAGGCGGTGGGAAAAGTTCCCATTGATGTTACCGCAACCCCGGTCGATTTCCTTGCGTTATCGGGCCATAAACTGCACGCGCCTAAAGGCATCGGCGCACTCTTCATCCGCGACGCAACGGATATCGATCCCTTGCTCATCGGCGGTCATCAGGAAGGCGGGGTACGGGCAGGCACCGAAAATGTTCCCTATATCATAGGGCTCGGCAAAGCCTGCGAATTGGCGAGGAAGAATATGCCGGAGGAAAACACCCGAGTGCGGGCGCTCCGTGACCGGCTCGAAAAGGGGATCCTCGCGACCTGCAAGGGCGCTCTCCTGAACGGCGACCCGGTTGCACGCCTGCCGAATACCACCAATATCAGTTTTGAATTTATCGAAGGGGAAGGCATATTATTGCTGCTCGATGAATATGGGATCTGCGCGTCATCCGGTTCGGCCTGCACCACCGGTTCGTTGGAGCCCTCGCATGTTTTGCGGGCCATGGGAGTTGCCTATACGCGAGCGCACAGCGCAACCCGGTTCAGCCTGAGCCGGTACACGACGGAAGAGGAAATAGACAAGGTGCTTGCCGTTCTGCCCGGAATCGTCGATAAATTGAGGTCGCTGTCACCGTATATCAAAAGCGAAGAAGTACAAGTTCCGTTACCGGTGCAGGGATGAAGAAACGATTAACTGCATTACCAAACCGTCGCTCGGGAAAAGATGAACTTTGCCGAATATGTCCGCCAGTAAAGATATCGGCTTGAAAAATTGGAATTCCGGCTATTTAAACCGTCGGCACGAAAAACCGGTACACGGCGACTGGCTTGAAAAATATTTGCCGACCCTGATGCGTGCGAGAGGACCTGTACTTGACCTCGGCTGCGGCGCAGGGGGCAACTCGCTGCTGCTCTCCGACAAAGGGTGCTCGCCGGTATGCGCCGATTTTGCAATCGAAGCGCTGCGATCCGTAAGGTTGCGTGGCGGAGAAATGCCTTGTGTGCTGCTCGATATGCGCGACGGCATCCCCTTCAAGGAAGAGACATTCGATTTCATTGTAGCCGATCTTTCATTGCATTATTTCACTGCTGAAACGACGTGCCGTATAATTGACAACATCTATGAAACGATTGCCGAAGGCGGCACGTTGTTGTGCCGGGTAAACTCAATGAAGGATACAAACTTCGGTGCAGGGGCAGGCGAAGAGATCGAACATCACTATTATTTCATGGATATGGGTAAAGATAAGGGAACGCATAAACGCTTTTTTGATTATGATGATATCCTCAATTTTTTCAAACAATGGCATGAGGTTGCCTGTAACGAAAACGAAACGATGAGACGGGGAGTAGTTAAAAGAGTCTGGGAAATCGCATGCAGAAAACCGGCATCGACAACGCTCGATGGTATTGAAAAATCGTTGAGGAAATCATGACCGGCAACGCCGGCGTTCCCGTTCGGCAGGTATTCGCCGACTATGATTACAAGTCGCAGGAGCCCCATGGTCATGTGAACAGATTCTGTTCGCGCTGCGGCTCGCTCAATAATCGCCTGCCGTCCGGTCGGGGAATTCAGAGTATCTGCTCCTGGTGCGGATTCGTAACATACCGTAACCCTCTGCCCGGTGTATCGATCCTTATTGAACATGAGGGCGCCGTGTTGCTCGGCAGGCGCATTCCCGGATCTTTCGGAGGCGGTTTATGGTGTCTTCCCTGCGGCTTTGTCGAGTACAATGAAGATATCCTGGGTGCCGCGCGGCGGGAGGTTTTTGAAGAAACCGGTTTGACCGTCGAACTCGCCTCCATCATCCAGGTCACCAGCAATTTCCTCACGAGCGACCTCCACAGCATCGTCACGGTTTTCCTTGCGCACCGAAAAGAGGGAGCCTTGCAGCCGGGCGACGATATTGACGCACTGGAGTGGTTTCCGATCACCGGTCCGCTGCCGCCTCTTGCCTTCGAAGCGGATGGAGAAATCATCCGGCGGTTCGGGGCGATGAAGTTCGAAGGACTGGCCATCGAGGAACCCACGACTTGAAAACTTTCCGTTCTCTCAAGGAACCTAACTTTCGGTACTGGTTTATCGGGCAGGGCTTCTCCGTTCTCGGTACCTGGATGCAGATAACCGCGATCGGCTTCCTTGTCTTCGACCTGACCGGATCGCCGGTGTATCTGGGTTTGACCGGTTTTGCAACCGGAATCAGTGCCTGGTTCTTTACCCTGTATGCCGGTGCTGCGGCGGATCACTATTCCAAGCGCTCTATTCTTATCGGTACACAAATCCTCGCCATGATAGTCGGGATCGTGCTTGCAACAATGACCCAGAGCGGCATCATCAGGCCCTGGCATATCATCGTATTGTCGTTTTTCAGCGGAGCGGTCGCCGCGGTCGAGGCCCCGGCCCGGCAGGCGCTGGTTGCGGAGCTGGTCGGAAGGAAAAATCTTGGCAACGCGATATCGCTCAACTCCAGTATCTTTAATCTGGGTACCGCCGTCGGTCCGGCAATTTCCGGCGCTTTATATCTTATCGTGGGGCCGGTGTGGTGCTTCGGCATCAATGCAATCTCGTATATCCCGCTCATTATTGCCCTGGTTCTCATTAACATTCCCGCTCCGCTTCTTCTCGATCATACGCGGCCATCCTTGTCAAAGGTTAAAGAAGGTATCAATTACTCTTATTCCAATTCCATCGTTCGATCGCTCATGGCAATGGTCGCGGTTATCAGCGCGTTCGGGTTCTCAGTTTTCAGCCTTATGCCCGCCTGGGCGGTTTCCGTGCTGCACGGCAATGCCGGGACCAATGGCATGCTGCAGTCGGCACGGGGGGTGGGCGCACTTACCGGAGCCTTAACTATTGCAGCGCGCGGTCATGGCAACCGCAGGGGACGGATTCTTTGTGCCGTAGCGATTCTTTACCCCTTCGCGCTGCTGTTTTTTGCATTTACCCGGAACGTAATTTCGTCGGTTATTTTAACCGCAATTATCGGAACAAGCTTCGTCATATTCTATAATACTGCTAATACGCTTCTGCAATCACTGGCGCCCGATGCAATCCGGGGGAGGGTAATGAGCGTGTATATGCTGGCATTTATGGGTATGACGCCGCTGGGGAGTCTTGCGGGCGGTTGTGCCGCAAAGGTCTTCGGGGAACGGGGAGCAGTGATCCTTTGCGCAATGAGCGCACTGTTCCTGATGTCAATATTGGTTGCAGTATCGCCGTCGTTGCGGCGGCAATCTTAGCGGCAGCGCCTGGTATAGGATTTCATTGTCAGATATTGTAATCGATCTGGCTGTCGCTCTTGCGCTGCTTATCGACAAGATTCTGAAAGGTAGTCCCGTCGAAAATTTCGGTCATCGAAGATCGGGCGCGTTCCCACAGCTCTTTGAAAACGCAACTGCCACGATAGGGACAGTGGCTGGTTTCAGGGTTTTTCAGACAGTCGACCGATTCATCTGAGCCTTCAATGTAGCGGATGATTTCGCCCACCGAGATGCTCGAAGGCGAGACCGTCATGACATAGCCGCCCTGATTACCCCTCCGGGACTCGATATAGCCGCCGGTCCGCAGTTTGCTTAAAATTTGCTCAAGAAACCGCGGTGGGATGCTTTGGGTATCGGCAATTTCCGAGACCGTGGTGACCGAATCCGCAGGATAACGAAGCGCTAATTCAAA
>PLTF01000146.1 GCA_003164335.1 Fibrobacterota bacterium | reverse complement strand
GTTCAGAAAAATAGATCCATCACATACCATCAATAATGAGCTTTTAGTTACTCATCCGCCCAAGGCTTATTTGGCGACATCATTACTTTGCCAATTTATCCAATCGTCCCCTAAATTCATCGTTTTCTTTTTTCAGCGCGATCATCTGGAGGGTCATTTCCTCAATAGTTTTCAGCATTTTCTCCTGCATCTCCGCGATGTTCACGCCATTATTCTCAATATCTTTTGCGGAGGGGATTCCTGGCAAATGTCCATTTTTTTTAATAAAATTCGCGGTTTCATCGAGGGAGCGTGCCTTGAAGCCCTTGTTTAAAACATAATCCGGCCACGGTAAAATGGTCGTTGTCACCTTCAGGCAATTGCAGGTAATGGTTCCCATAACCGCAGTGTTTCCCTGAACTTCTAGCTTGTTGGTAGTCGTTGCCGACGGTTCAATCCCTATCCCGACAGCGCCCGCATTGGTAATTAAAAGCTTATGACTTAAATCCTGGCCGTTCATGATGTCCGTAGCGCAATAACCCGGTATTAAGGCCATGATAACGAAATACAAACCTTTTATCATCTGTTTTCCAATCAGCTTGTTCATTGGCTTTCCTTTTTTTTATGTTGACAATTTAATTTCATTCTCTACATCTTTCATGCGATACAGAAGGCAGGATATTCATTAAAGAACGACTTATTCTCTCTTCTTAAATCATGAAATTCTTACCAGGTTACGAGGCGACAAAACCATTAAAAAATACACCGGGAATTACAAGGTCCAAAAGGCACGTAGATCAATCACTTTTACCTAATAACCTCCGCTTAATAAACGAATCGGGAAAGCTCCCGCGACATAGAAGCATTCCTGAATGCGATGCGAACACGCTTATATCGCTACAAACTAGATATCCAATTGAATTTATTCGAGTTATAACCGGATACTACTGATTACCTCCATTATTATGTGGCAAAGCTTTTATTTATAGATATAAGGCAATATGTGATCGTTGGACTATGATTCCCATGATTTATCTGATTTCCATGATCCGGAAAAATCACTCCAATCACAAAAATCAGGGGAATCAGAGTTCAGACGCTGTCTTTCCGTGTTTTTTCTACCTAATGTGAGCGTTGCGGGAGGGGAAGGGCGTTTGCCTTCAGGCAAACATNNCAGGGGGAACCGCCTAAGCGGTTCCTCCACCAAGGGCATTTGATAAAAGCCCGGTTCCCCCACCAAAGGCATTTGATTTAAGGTCGGTTCCCCCACCTGAGCAGTAACATTATTCATGCCCCGCGACAGGCGCATTACGATAAATAACAACACCATTGGTCCTGCTGAGAAGTTCTGAATTCATTTTTTCCCCTTCAAGCGAATATGCTTCTATATTTTTCGCATGGGCAAGCAGTTTCGTGAAACCGAGGCGGAAATTATTAGAAGTTGGGCGTAATTTAATTTGTTTAATGGCAGGAAGAACTGCATCACCAGGCAGTTTATATCTCCAAGAGCTTGACCAGGGGCCTGTTCCAACTGCGTTACTTGCATTAACTCGCCAGTAAAAAATGCCTATATACTCGATAGAGTCTGAGCTGCTATAGATTGAAGTTATACCGCTTTTATTAATCGAATTATTAATGCCAAATGATACAAATGTGGAATCTCCTGTGACCTGAAGGCCATACGATGTCGCGCTGGAAACGGAATGCCAGGATAAAGTAAGGAAACTTATGCCCTTAGGGTCAACAAATCCATTACTTGGCGATGAAAGTACGGGAGCTATGGGTGTCCCCGGTGCCAGCGCAACAGTACTAAACCTCCAGGCGCTTGCCCAAGGTCCGGTGGTACCATCTCCGCGCGCTGACCAATAGAACGATTTGCCGTTTGACAACCTTAAAACAGGTTGTGTTAGCCCCCTTGATAATATTTGGTAAACTACCGTCGATCCGGATAAATCCGATGAGGTGGCAACCTCAACATCATAAAAACCCGCCGCGCCATTCACTGTTTGCCAGGAAAGGGTTAAGGTAACCTGCTGGTTTTGCGCACCATTTGAAGGCGAAGAGAGTTGGGGTTGTGCGTAACCGACTGAAAAAGAGAGAAAGATCAAAGCTAACCCCGACATCCTCCAAGCAATGCTCCGCCGCATAGGAAACCTCCTTTTTAAGGGAACCTTTAAACCGAACCATTCTTTTTTTATAGAGTTTGCGATGAAAAAAGGAGATTATCTCGTCTTTTATAATAAATAGCGTAAAGGATCAGAGTCAAGACTTTCGAAAAGTTATCGTATTCCGTCAGAACACGACTCACCTTGCCTGATCCCCCCGGATGTTTTCTACCTGCCACCTTCCGCATTCGCTATGATTTATTTTCCAACCCTCACATTAAAAGGAGGACCATGAATGGCAACGCCTACCGACCGTCGTTACTCGAAAACCCATGAATGGATCAAGCTGGAGGGAACCTTTGCTCTCGTGGGCATTACCGAGCATGCGCAGGAAGCCCTCGGAGACATTACCTTTGTCGAGTTGCCGAAGATCGGCGTCAACGTCAAGAAAGACGGAGCGTGCGGCGTCATCGAATCGGTGAAGGCGGCCAGCGATCTCAATGCGCCGGTATCGGGGCAGATAGCCGAAGTCAACCGTGCCCTCGAATCCGCGCCGGAAACGATCAACACCGACCCCTATGAGGCGGGCTGGATCCTGAAGCTCGCGAACACGACCGGTGCCGAAATGGCTTCACTCATGGATTCCACCGCCTACGACCTGTTTGTGGAGAGCGAGCAGTGAGCTTCATCCCCACGACCGCAAGCGAGCGCGACGCGATGCTCAGGGTCTGCGGCGCCTCCTCAATCGACGAGCTCTTCAAGGACATTCCGGCCAACCTCCGTCCCCGTTCGTTCGCGCTGCCCGAGAGCAAGTCGGAACTCGAGATCGGCAACCATTTCGAAACACTGGCCGCGCGGAATTATTCGCACCTGATAAGTTTCCTCGGCGGCGGCTACTACGACCATTTCATCCCGGCCGCCATCGACGCCATTGCCTCCCGAAGCGAGTTCTATACCGCCTATACCCCCTACCAGCCCGAGATCTCCCAGGGTACCCTGCAGGCGATCTATGAATACCAGAGCCAGATCTGCCGCCTCACCGGGCTCGACGCCTCGAACGCCTCGCTGTACGACGGCGGCACCGCCCTGTTCGAAGCCTGCCAGATGGCGATCCACGCCACGGGCCGCCGGAAGGTGGTGCTCGACGGCGGCGTCAACCCGATCTACCGGAAGATGCTCTACACCTATACCGCCAATCTCGCGATAGAGTTTGTCGAGACGCCGGTAGCCCACGGACAGAGCGACCGGGAGCGCGTTCTTCCGGCACTCGACGAGCAAACTGCCGCGGTGATCCTCCAGAACCCGAACTTCTTCGGCGTTATCGACGATCATACCGATATCGTTGCCAAGGCACATTCGCTGGGAATCATAGCGGTCCAGTCGGTGTATCCCATTGCGCTGGCGCTCCTTAAAACGCCCTTCGAGCAGGGATTCGACATCGCCACCGGCGAGGGCCAGTCGCTTGGCATACCGCTCTCCTTCGGCGGTCCCTACCTCGGCTTCATGGCGGCGGCAAAGCCCCTCATCCGGAAGATGCCCGGCCGGATCGTGGCGCGTGCCGCGGATGCTTCGGGCCGGGAGGGGTTTGTCCTCTCCCTGCAGGCGCGCGAACAGCACATCCGCCGGGAGAAGGCCACTTCGAATATCTGCACCAACGAGGCGCTCTGTGCGCTCCGGGCGCATCTCTATTTGAGCCTCCTCGGGCGGGAGGGGCTCAAGGCAACGGCCCGGCTCTGCTGCGACAAGGCGCACTATGCAAAGGAGCGGCTCAAGGCGGTGGACGGTGTAACGGTCATGGAGTCGTCGCCGACGTTCAACGAGTTTGCCATCAAGCTGCCCATCGATGCCGGGGAGTGCGCCGGACGGATGATCGAGCTCGGTTTCGCGGCCGGGTTTCCTCTTGGCCGCTACTATCCGGGCATGGAGCAGTATCTTCTCGTCGCGGTTACCGAAAAGCGCACCCGATACGAGATCGGTCGGTTTGCCGAAGCGCTTGGGGAGGTCCTGTGCCGGTAATCTTCGAAAAATCCGTTTCCGGTTGCAAAGGCGTGACGCTTCCGGTCTCCGATGTGCCGGTGCAGCATGCGATCGACGCGAACTACCGCCGCGCAGAAGATGCGATGCTTCCCGAGCTTTCCGAGCTCGACGTGGTACGGCACTTTACCGCCCTGTCGCGGATGAACTACGGGGTCGATACGAACTTCTACCCGCTCGGTTCATGCACCATGAAGTACAATCCGAAAATTACCGAGAAAATCGCCGCACTCCCGGGGTTTGCCGCACTGCATCCGCTTTTGCCCCAGCTTTCGCGCGGGGGCATGCTGACCCAGGGCGCGCTCGAGGTTATCTATGAACTCGAACAGGCGCTCTGCGAAATCACGGGGATGGATGCGTTCACCGCCCACCCCCTGGCCGGAGCGCATGGCGAGCTTACCGGCATGATGATCATCGCGGCCTATCACCGCGACAAGGGAAACCGCAAGACCGAGATCCTGGTTCCCGACGAGGCGCACGGCACCAACCCTTCAAGCGCGGCAATCGCCGGGTTCACGGTCCGGTCGGTGCCGACCGATCCCGATACCGGCGTCCTGGTTCCCGAAGCGCTCGATGGGTTGTTAAATGAGAAGACCGCCGCGATCATGCTGACCAACCCGAACACGCTCGGCCTTTTTAATCCGCATATCGAAAAAATCGCCGCACTGGTCCATCGGTACGATGCCCAGCTCTACTACGATGGCGCAAACTGCAACGCGATTCTCGGCAAGTTCCGTCCCGGCGACGCGAATTTCGATGTCGTGCACGTAAACCTTCACAAGACCTTCGGTACCCCGCACGGCGGCGGCGGTCCGGGATCGGGACCCTTGGGCGTGCGAAAGCACCTCGAACCCTACCTGCCGATCTCGCGCATTGTCAAACGTTCGGACAATACCTATGCGCTCGATTACGACCACCCGAAGTCCATCGGGTACATAGCGCCCTTCTACGGGAACTTCGGCGTCTGCCTGCGTGCCTGGGCCTATATTCTCATGCAGGGCAGGACCGGGCTCATCGACATAAGCGAAAACGCGGTACTCAATGCCAACTATATCATGCACTCGCTGAAGGACGATTATGACGTCCCGTACCTCAAAACCTGCATGCATGAGTGCGTCCTGAGCGCAAAGAACCAGGCCGAACGGGGTGTGCATGCGATCGATATCGCGAAGGCGCTCATCGACGAGGGATTCCACCCGCCGACCGTCTACTTCCCGCTCATCGTCAAGGAAGCGCTGATGATCGAACCGACCGAAACCGAGAGCAAGGGGACCATCGATGCCTTTATCGCGGCGATGAAGCGGATCGCCCGTATGGCCAGGGACAATCCGGAGAAATTTCGCGCCATGCCGGTGACCACGCCGGTCGGGCGGCTCGATGAAACCCGGGCTGCACGGGAGATGGATGTGTGTTATAGAGGTTGAATTAGAAACCGGGATTTATTATACTTCTAGTATAATTGAATGGTATTTTTGCCCGAAGGGGGTCTGATCATGAAATTGAGCAGAATTATTATTATGGTTCTTATGGCGAGCATTGCGCTCTGGGCAGCCGAGTCAACGCAAAAATTCGTCAAACCGATTTCGAATAACGTTCCGGTATACAAAGATAAGAGTCACGCTGCCACCGAGACGCCGCTCTTCAGCATCGGAACCGACGACCGGTTGCTGGTAGTATCAGCGGCGGGCGATCTCTACCAGGTACAGAATGCAGCCGGGACGGGATGGGTCGATAAGAAACTCATGGTGGTCATCGGAACCAAGAAGAGCTTCAGCTTCGATAACGCCGAAGTGCTCGGGTACATCGATAACCCGACGCCGATATATATCATCGACCAGGATGATCCCAACTCCGAGAAAATCACGCTCGACCGTTCTTTCAAGGATGCACTGCGCGACAACGTCGATAAGATGACGCTTGAGCGCGAGGCCCGCTAGATTCAGCCGGCAGCGGGAGCATCAGCCGATATGCGGAGAGGGGAAGGGAACCTCTCCGTTTTTTTTTCGGTGCGGTCCTAACATGCCGCCATTGACCGGGCATGGCGCATAGGTTATTTTATACAGGCTCAGAGGCAAAATTTACTGATTTTGGAGGAAACCCATGTCAAAAACCTGTGAAATTTGCGGCAAACACCCGCAGTCCGGCAAAACCATCTCTCATGCCCACAACGTGAATCTTCGAATTTACTACCCAAATTTGAGGACCATCCGCACCGTAATCGACGGAACCTCCCAGCGCGTCAAACTGTGCATGAAGTGCCTGAAGGCGATGTCCAAGACCTGATCCCTCAATAAAATTCATGGTCAGAAGAGGTTCTGCGTGAGCAGAGCCTCTTTTTTTTGTGCGCCCGGGGTTCGAGGCAATGGTATAATAATGGTTACTGCTTAGAAGCTTGGTCTTATAATATATAGTTTCCCTCTCGCTTCAGGAGAGGGCGGCGCGCCGGGTGAGGTAAGGGGAGGGACAATGCAGAGAAAAATTCTCGTGCTGGAGGACGACGGAGCTACGCGCAACATAATCGCCGCGGTCCTGGAAAAAGCGGGCTATACGGTTCAATCCTGCGCCGATGGCAAGGAAGGGATTGAAAGTTTCAGGGCACGGCAGTTTGACCTGGTGATAACCGATATTTCGATGCCGGGAATCAGCGGGATTGAAGTCATACGGCTGATTCGGCTGGAGAGCCCTACAGTGCCGATTATCGCGATGTCCGGCACCGACCGGTCGGAGAGCTTCTTAAGCATGGCGGACTACTATACTGCCGATCTCACGGTTCAGAAGCCCTTTGATGCGGCGCAGATAATTGCGGCGGTGAAAAAAGTTTTGGCGGCATGAGGGGCGGAAGTCCCGCCGCCCCTCGCCTGATTCCGCAACCGTGCAGTCACCAAGGGTTACCCTGCAAATACCTTCATTACCCTTTCAAAAACCTCTTCGATAGTTCCGGTCCCCACAATGTCCCTGACAATACCCTTTGGCCGGTAATACGCCAGGCATGGCTCGCTCTGGGATTTGTAGGTGGCAATCCGGTTCAGGATGACCTGTGCGTCCGCATCATCCGCCCGTCCCTCGATAGTGGCCCGCTTAAGGAGGCGTTTGGTGATCTCCTCGTCGGTAATAGCAATATTTACCACATGATCGAGCCCGATGCCAAGCGCCGACAGCATACGGTCGAGCGCTTCCGCCTGGGGAAGACTGCGGGGAAAGCCGTCAAGCAGAAAACCGTTCTTTACATCGGCCCGGGTGAGACGATCCTTGACCATTGCAATGGTGACGTCATCCGGGACCAGCTTTCCCTTATCCGTATACGACCTTGCAGTCAGGCCGAGTTCGGTGTTGTTCTTGATGTGGTACCGGAACATATCGCCGGTTGAGATATGCGGCACCGCGAGGAGATCCCTGAGCTTTGCAGCCTGGGTGCCCTTTCCCGCTCCGGGAGGGCCGAAGAGCAGGACATTTTTACCTGGCATGGACGTCCTTTCGTTTAAGGTTTGGCAAGATGGTATAAGCTCGCCGAAGCAAGCCTAAGAGAATATTCTGTAGCTCCCAATCAGTTCACAAGTATAATCTCATTGGAGAACCGTTCGCCCTGAGCCTGTCGAAGGGCGAGCATTAGACTCGCGCCGTTCATGGTTCGACAGGCTCACCACGAACGGCTGAATGCAACCCTGCTTATGACCTGCTTAGTAAGGCGGCAAAAAATGCCGGTAATGCAATCGCCATGCCTTTCCAAGGGAATTCTTCAAACGTCAGAATATACATTTCTCTTCGAAGCATGATCTCGGAATTCTACGCCTGGAGCCTTAGAGCTTATCAATGAGCAAAATTTCCGGCCCAAAGCCGGAAGGCCTATAATTGGATAAGCTCTTATAATGAATCTCCCTTTCATTGAAGCAGCGAGGCCGACCCAATGCGACAGACATCGACGAAAAGCACGAATCCGGCTCTCCCCGACAACGTACCCGCATGCATTATCTGGTATGACCCTTCCGGCAACATCATTTCCGCGAATCCGGCTGCATGCGCATTCTTCCACTGCGAGGAGAGCGCACTGCTCGGCAATCCGCTTGCCGCATTGAAGGTACAGCTCCTGTCGCAGGAGGGAGAGCCGGTCGTGTACGACGACCTGCCGCTCTGCCGTGCTCTCCGGGAAAAGAAGCCCCAGCCCGGCAGGATCATGGGTATCCGCGGTCCGGGTAACGAACCTCTCCGCTGGGGCATCGCCGCCGCATCCCCGGTCCTTAACGGCAAGGGCGACATCGACCGGGCAATCCTGATTTTCATCGAGAGCGTGACCGTTCGGGGCACGTTCCCGGACGGGAATACCACCGAGCTTGCAATGCGCAATCTCCTCGAATTCAACCGGGAGATCATCTCCGGCGCGGGCGAGGGGATTATCGTTTATGACAAGAACGGTCGTTATGTCCTGTGGAATAAATTCATGGAGCGGCTTTCCGGCCTCAGTGCTTCCGCCATTCTGGGAAAAAGCGCCTTCGACCTGTTTCCCCATCTCAGGGAGGAAGGGATCGATGTGCTCCTCGGCCGGGCCCTGCAGGGCGAAACGGTCAAGATGCCGCGGTATCATTTCCGCGATCTTCGCACCGGGAAAACCAGCCTGCTGAAAGGCACCTATGCACCGCACCGGGATTCATCCGGCGCCATCATCGGGGTCATTGCCCTGATCACCGATTTAACCGGGCAGGAGGAGGCGGAGGAGCGCTACAACGCGCTGTGGGAAAGTACCTTCGACCTGCTGTTCGTTGTTGACGAAAAGGGTAATTTCCTGGATGCGAACCGGTCGTGCCACGAGCTGACCGGGTATGGGAAAGGCGAGCTTGCAGGACTCAACCTGAGCGCCATGATGGATCCTGCGGGCTTTGACGACGCCCTGGGCCGGATAGATGCCGTTCTGCACGGCGGGCCTCCGGGCATCGTCGAATACCGGGTACGCGGAAAAAACGGGCGCACGATCGACGTGGAGGCGACCTCGTCGCCGATCTACCGGGATGGAAAACCCATCGCCCTGCAGATTGTTGCCCGGGATCTTACCGCCCGGAAAATCGCCGAAGAGAGCCTGCGCGAGAGCGAACGGCGCTTGCGCTCGCTTATGGACAGTTCGTTCGATTTAGTCTACCTCCACGATCTCGACGGTATCTGTGTCGAAGCGAATAATGCCAGCTTTCAGGCGACGGGTTACTCGCCGGACAACCCGGGCAGCCTTTCCATAGAAGCGGTTCTGGACCCGGAGAGCTTGCAGAGGGCATTGGCAATGCTGCATGAATTCGTGCAGGGCCGCAAGCAGGACGGGCTTGCCGAATACCATGTGCGTGCGAACGACGGCTCATGGATCGACATAGAAGCCTCCTCTTCGATGCTCTACCGCGACGGAAAGCCATATGCGATACAGGCCGTGGCCAGGAACATCACGCCGCGGAAACGTATGGAGGCCGAACTCCGCAAAAGCGAAGAGCGCTTCCGCAGCGTCTTCGAGCAGGCGACCTTCGGCATGGTAATGACGGATAAAAAATATCGATTTATCAAGGTTAACGAAGCGCTGTGCACCATGCTCGGGTATTCGATGGATGAACTCCTGGGCAAAACGTACCGGGACATAACGCATCCCGATTACACCGACGATGATCTTGACAATATCCAAAAGCTCGAACGCGGCGAATTGAAAATGTATCGCACCCAGAAGCCCTACCTGCACCGGGACGGCCGCGTGGTCTGGGGGGACCTGGCCCTTACCATCCCCCGCGGCAGCGGCGGCGAGGCGCTCTGCGGCCTCGCAACCATCGAGAACATCACGGTACGGAAGAAGGCCGAGGAGGAGCTTGCGCGCCTGGAAAAGATCGAATCCCTCAATGTGCTGGCGGGCGGGATCGCCCACGATTTCAATAATCTCCTGTGCGGCGTATTCGGCTATCTCGATCTTGCACGCTCGACGCTCGAACCCGGCAGCGAGGCCTCCCGGTATCTTGACAAGGCGTTCTCCTCGTTCGAACGGGCGAAAAATCTCTCCCTGCAGATGCTGACCTTTGCCCGAGGCGGCGCACCGGTCAAAAAGGCGCTTTTCCTGGAAAAGATCATCCGGGACTGCAGCGGACTCGCCCTGAGCGGCTCAACGGTGACGGCGGACATCCGTATCGAGGAATCGCTCCATCCCATCAAGGGCGACGAGCACCAGTTGTCCCAGGTCTTTTCAAATATCATCATCAATGCGGTCCAGGCCATGCCCGATGGAGGAAACCTCACGATAACCGCCGGCAATCGTGCCATTCCCGCCGATACGGTCGGGAGACTTCCCGGGGGCACCTATGCCGCAGTGGCGGTAAAAGACGAGGGCATCGGCATTCCCGAAAAATTCCTTACCAGGATCTTCGACCCTTTCTTTACCACCAAGAATAAAGGCTCGGGCCTCGGGCTCGCCACGAGCTATTCAATAATCAACAGGCACGGCGGGCATATCGAGGTCGCTTCCATCCCGGGAGAAGGATCGACGTTCACCGTCTTCCTTCCGGCAGCGGAGGGGCTTACCGTCGAGAAGGAGACCGATGAACAGGAAACCGATCTTCGCGGCAGGGGCCGCATTCTCATCATGGACGACGAACGCGCGGTGCGGGAGATCGCCCGCGACATCCTGACCGCGGCGGGGTACGACGTGACGGTGACCGCCGAAGGCTCCCAGGCGGTTGCCTGCTACCGGGAAGCGCTTGACGCGGGGACACTTTTCGATGCCGTTATTCTCGATCTTACCGTGCCCGGGGGCATGGGCGGCGAGAAAACCATGGCTGAGCTTGCCGCAATGGACAGCTCAGCCGTGGGGATTGTGTCAAGCGGCTATTCGGAGAATCCGGTGCTTGCGGATTTCGCCTCCTACGGGTTTGCGGGCATGGTTCCCAAGCCGTATCGAAGCCGGGACCTGTTGAAGGCGGTAAAGACGGTGATGGAAATGAAAAGGATGAAAGAATAAGAATAGGGACCTCTAAAAATTGCATTATTCGTCCTTCGACAAGCTCAGGACGAACGGTAATCCTGTAAAATTGAAGAAAAGGGCCGTTCGTGGTGAGCCTGTCGAACCATGAACGGTATTTTTAGAGGTTCCCAATAGTAATTTTTCAATTTCAATTAAGTGGGGAACCGAGCTTAATGCCAATGCCTTTGGTGGGGGAACCATAAAAAAAATGGTTCCCCCTGGCCAAAGCCCCCGCTCCCGCAAAGCCGGGCTGCGGGGTCTTTGGCACACCCCTTCCTGCAGGGGTGCGCCGGGCGAGATAACCTCGCCCCTACTGATCCACCTGGCGCACCCCCGCAACGCCCCCAATAGGTAGAAAATACAAATAAGGCAAACCAAAACCGTACAGGCGTATATGCGTAAAATCAACAGATTTAAAATCTTTCCAGCATCTATATATTTGAATCTTTTGATGTTGCGTTAGCGAGGACAGAGGGTGCCTGCCGGAGCGGTAGCGACGCAGGCAGTATTTGAAGACCCAGGCGAAGCCGCAGGGCTTCAAACACCGGCTCGGCTTTGCCGAGAGCCCGGCGGAGGCGTTCCGGAGGGCACCCTTCAAGGTGCCCTCCGGAACGCCCGGAAGTTGAATTTGATAGCCCTGCAAAGATTGACCCGCCGCCATTATTAAGTGTGTTCCGCCGGAACACGATAATTTATCCCGCCTCTTGACCCGAGTGCCTGATTCGATTTATTATAAGTACTAAGAGGTTCCTGCACCTTATCCGTACACCACTGCTAAGGAGGTATGTTTGCCTCGATCAATCGGAATTTCGTCGCCATAAAGTATGATGATGGTGCTTTGCTGTGCCCTGGTATTACAGGCCCAGGTTCCGGGTACGCCGGTGCTTTATTCACCGACCAACGGAGCAACTAGCCAGCCGACATCAATAACCATTAGAGCAAATCTTCCGGCAGCTATACTCTGTCCCTTAAAAACCGCAGCCTTCCCGCAGGCGTTTATTTCCTGCAATTTAAAGCCGGGGCGATGCAGAAGAGGATGAAGGTTGTCTTGCCGGGAGGATAGGGCTCATTCCACATCAGGCTCTTACTAATCAGTTCATGAGTATGATCATAGAAAATCTGCCGCTTGCCCGGAGCCTGTCGAAGAGTAAGCTGCAGACTCGCACCATTCATGGTTCGACAGGCTCACCACGAACGGCTGGATGTAACCCTACGTATGAACTGCTTAGTAATTTGCAGGACCTGTGTTTTTCCAATTTGCCCGTATCTATCTTAAAAGCGGAAAGTTACCCGCATGGGCGGATGCCGGCTTTTATATTAACCTTTCAATCTTTTATATTTTTCCCCTTCATTTCTATTTTGTCCCTCCCGGACAGGACCAGGCCGCGGGCGAAGGCCGCTTCAGAACGGGAGAGGTAAATGCGATGGCAAGGACGCGAGCCAATTTTAAGGAGATGATGTGCATTTTCCGAAAAAGATGCGGTATGTTCCGCTTTTAATAATTCCCGTGGTGTGCCTGGCATGGGGAGGGAACAAATATTATTTGAATACCAGGATCCCAACCTCACACCTTCCGGCGCACCACGGTTCCAGGTATTACTGGAATGCCGTTGATAGTGTCAACAACCATGCCCCTTTTGGTCCCGGCGACACCATTTTCATAGCCCGAGGATGCACGTGCACCACAGGCACACCGGCCCGTCGCGGTGCGTTTTATGGGGTACTGTCTCCCAAAGGCTCAGGGAACCGCAGCGGCAGAATTACTATTACTGCATATACCGATCCGAATTACAGAAATGCCGCATTACCGGTCATTAATGCCCGGGCCAGGGATTCGACCGCGGGAATTCTGCTCTATGATCAGCAATACTGGACCATCAAAAATATGGAGGTTAAAAACGCAGGTGCAAGCCTTTTGCACGATACTACTCCAGGCTGGCGATGGGGAATTTTAGTTTACAGCGATACAAACGCCACGCTGCACAATATTTCGATAATCGGCAACACCGTCGATAGCGTTTATGGATCTTGCTACCAACCCAAATCGCCTGCATGGCCACCAGATGTTTTTACGACGGGTGGAATTTTGATTTGGGCAAGCGGGGGGGTGCTTGGCGGCGCACATGAGCCAACAAATGCTATTCTGGATAGGCCCTACGGCAGCAACATTGGCAAAATAGGAACTCCTCTAATGGAGAACATTGTGATTAGCGGCAATTCTGTTCGCAATATTTGGGGAGGCGGAATAAGGTTTTACGGGGCAGGCGGCGATAAGAGTTTATGGAATACCGGGTGGAATAATTTATGCACCCGGGTGAGGATCCACAAAAACAGCATAGTGCACACCGGCGGGCAGGGAATCCTGGTAGGAGGCACGAATAATGATATCGTCGATTCCAACGTAATTGACGGAGCAGGCAAATACGGGCTTCGATTAAATGACACCGGTGGGTTTGTCGATGCAGGCATACAGGTTTACAGACACAAGAATGGCATTGTAGAATATAATGAGGTCGATAGCACGCATTTGATTACTGGAGATGGCCAGGGAATTGATGTTGATGGAAGCATAAGCGGAAGGACAATTGTTCAGTATAATTATTGTCACGATAACGGAGGGGGATTTCTTCAAAATTCCATTCTGCGTGATGATCCGGATTCAACAAATGATGGGTTAATTGTTCGCTACAACATCAGCCGGAACGACGGGCTTGGTTATGTGAATCATTTGTATCGGGGTGATAATTGGTTTGCACATTTGTATTACGAAAACGGAAGAGGGAATTCGCATGTTTACAATAATACGTTTTATAATCGCGACGGCGGAGGATTTTTGATGGAACAGGGTGCCAAACCGGATACTTTTGAAAACAATATATTTGTTGGATCAGATGCAAGTTGGGGTGAAACGAACAGAATGAGTAAAACAGGCAACGTTTATGTGAATAATTGGTATTATTTTAATGGTGATGCAAATTACAGTTCGCTCACCAACAGCCAACTGCAGCTTATGAATACTGATAATTTACTGCCGATAAGTGACACTAAGAAATATGGGGGGCAATCCTTGCAACCGGATGGCGCAAATCCTCATCTCGCAGGACAGTACGCAGGAGGCCAAGGATACACAGCTCCTTTAGACTTCAAAGTGAGCCAAGCTTCAGGTTGTCATGGTACCGGTGTCCATATACCGCATATTGGGATCCAAGACTACTTCGGTAATTCAACTGACACCAGCAAAAGCATTGGGGCAGATGAAGAGGAACCCGGAGTAAGCAAAGTGCACAGTTTTCGTTTTTTCGGGAGAAAATAATCCTTCATTATATTAAT
>PLTF01000096.1 GCA_003164335.1 Fibrobacterota bacterium | reverse complement strand
CGCTCTCCCCCTCCCGCAACGCTCACATATTGTAGAAAAAACATAACCACCTCCATCGCAAAGCGTCCTCCCCTCTCCACTTGTGGAGAGGATCAAGCCGCGGACAAAGGCCGCTTCGGTAGGGGTGAGGCGGATTTTGACGTTGCGTTAGCGAGGACAGAGGGTGTCGGGAGGAGCGATAGCGACCCCGACAGTGTTTCCAGACCAAGGCGAAGCCGCAGGGCTGGAAATACCGGCTCGGCTTTGCCGAGAGCCCGGCGGAGGCGCGCCGGAGGGTGCCCCACAGGGCACCCTCCGGAACGCCCAGAAGTTGACTTTGATTCTTAAGTTGTTATCCAGCTTGCCTACCCAAAAGGATTTGAATTAAAAAAAATACCGAGACTGTACCTAAAAAAAACTTCAATTTCCAATCAGAAATAGCGCATTTTTCTTACAATGCTATAACTAATCAGTTCATAAGAAAGTTCTCCGGCAAAAACCGTTCGCCCTGNNTTCGACAAGCTCACCACGAACGGTTCTATGTGCTGATACTTATGAACTGCGCTGACAATTATGAACTGCTTAGTAAATCCCCGCAAAGGAAGAAAATGAAGAAAACGCCCGCTTGTATTATTGCCTTCTTATTGTTTACAGCACTGGTCTTGGCCGAAACTCCCGCTCCCGACAGCGGCGCCATGCTGAACATCAAGGGGGTCACGATAGTCCTCGGCGGATTCGTCGAGGGCGCCGGAATCTATCGCAGCGCCAACACCAACTCGGATATCGGCACCCCGTTCGGAAGAATTCCGCTCGGGAATTCAGCCGGCTTCTACCAAAACGAAACGGAGTTCAGCGCGCGGAGAAGCAGATTATCCCTTCGTGCCTCGGGCGACTATGACCCGGACACGCACCTGAGCGGCTACTACGAAATGGACTTCCTCGGTGCGGCGGCCACCGCCAATTCCAATGAGAGTAACTCCTACAATCCCCGGATTCGCCATCTCTTCGCCGCCCTCGACTGGGACAAGCTCGGCCTGCACCTTCTGGCAGGCCAGACCTGGTCGCTCGCCACCCCGAATAACAATGCGAGCGTTACGAATCCGCTGCCTACCGGGCTTAACCTCCTGATCGACAACGCGTGCGTCGTGGGCGCCACCTGGGCCTGGCAGCCCCAATTTCGTGTTGTCAAAAACTTCGGCAAGGCGCTCTCGCTTGCCGTGTCGACCGAAAATCCCCAGACGACCGTAGCGAGCCAGCCCAACAGCGTGCCCATCAACTATGCGAACAGCCAGGGGCCGGGCAGCAACTTCGCCGTGGCCCTGTCGGTAAATGCCCTCCCTGATTTTGTCGGCAAAATCGCGCTCGATCCCGGCTGGGGGCACTTCGAGGTTCTTGACCTGGTCCGCAACTTCAAAAGCAACCTGAAAACGAGTACCGGTTCCCTGACCGACACCGGCATCACGACCGATGCCGTCGGCGGCGGCGTCATCCTGCCGGTTGTCCCGGGGATGTTCAGCCTTGTGGCAAGCGGGCTCTTCGGCTCGGGGATCGGCCGGTACGGCTCGGCCCTGCTTCCGGATGTGACCCAGAACAAACAGGGCATCGACCTCCCGCTCACCGGCTCGCAGATCCTTACCGGCATAAACGTTACCCCAACGCCCGCCCTGGCCCTGTATGCCTTCTACGGACAGGAACAGCTCAACCGGCTGAGCTTCACCAATGCCGCGGGCGACACCGGGTACGGCTACGGCAGCGATCTCTACAACAACTCCGGCGCGGACAGCCTTGGCGGCACGGTTAACGGCAATATCCGGAAGATTTCAGAGGTTACCGCCGGCGGGTGGTGGAAGTTTTACCAGGGTAAAATGGGGCGCATGCAGCTCGGCGTGCAGTACGGCCATGTCGAAAATTTTTACTTTAATGTCATTAAGGGCGGGGCTCCGACGGCAATCGAGAATATGGTTTTTGTGAGTGTGAGGTATTATTGGTAGACAGGGCTACTGGCGAGGTGTTGAAGATGGGGCAGACGGGCAAAGCAGCTTTGGGAATGTACATTCTCTCCATTCCTCAATTCCTTCATCCCCGCACCTCCAATTTCCCCAGCATCTCCACTGCGGCGATGTCCATTTTTGAAAATGCGAACCATTTTTTGCCGAGATCTTTCAACGATGCGCCAACATGATATACGGACGCGTCGTCGATGATTATAAAACGATCGTGAGAGTTTGCGAATTCCTGTATTCTAACAGCAGGATACTGCTCATTAAACTTTTTTATATCCAGAGCCAGTTGTGCGGAAATCGATTTGGTCATGATAAGCACCTTGACATTTTCAGCACACTTGGCGAGATGAACGAGAACGGTATCGTCGATGTAGTTGTCTATTATGACTATGGATTTCTTTGCCGACCTGAAAAGGTCTGACACAAACCGATAGGCATCAAAAACCTGGCCGTTAAAAAAGATTCCCTGTTTCGGTTTGATTTCCTTTGCTTCTATAGCATGGAATATTCTTTTGAAATTCTCATCTGCTTCCTGCTTGTTTTCAAGTTGCTTCCGCTCCAAGGAATCGAGCCGGTAAAAAACCTGGACATTCGTTGCGATAAACCTGCGCATAGCCACGAAGGCCCGCATTATCTGAATATTAACCTCTATCGCCCTTCGGCTGGTGAGAACTGCGGATATGGCCGCCACACCCTGCTCAGTAAATACAAGCGGCAATGCCCCTCCCAGATGCTGTTTTGAAGGTATCGCATTTTGCGATACCATGAACTCGACCTCTTTTTCGGTGAGCTGGAACATGAAATCCGGCGGAAATCGCATGATGTTCCTCTTCACCTGCTCCCGCAGCCGGATAGGCTTCACTTCATAAAATTGCGCCAGGTCCCTGTCCAGCAATACCTGCGTTTCGCGGACGGTATAAATACGGTTTTGAATTTCATCGGACCCGATCGATTTTGCAGGGGCTTTATGATTGTCGCGGATTGCAGAGTCGTTCATGTCTGGGACCGCTCCCGTGAGGCCGGATTAAACGCTTAAAACTTGCTGTCAAAGGAATGTTGAATAATATACGTTCCATCGGTCTGGAAATCAATCTGGATAAGGAAAGAAGGCACAGAGGCATAAAGAGAAAAAAAGGCATGAGCCCG
>PLTF01000114.1 GCA_003164335.1 Fibrobacterota bacterium | reverse complement strand
CAGGGAGAGGTTATATAAAAGCAAGAAGCACTTAAGATCGGTACAAAGGCACGGGACGCAGTACCTCTATGGATTTTTAATCCTTTTTGTTATAGGTTTTTATGTGTTTTCTGCCTTAAAAGAGGGCGTTGCGGGATTAAGGCAGGCTTCAGACCTCAGGCTTTAGGAAAAAAAATCAAACCACTCCTTTTTTTTATAGCCTTTTAATGTGTTTTCTACCTAATGGAGGCGTTGCGGAGGAACGAGAGCGCCTGCTGAGCGAAGCGAGGCAGGCATAGCCTCGTTCTTCCGCAGGAAGGGGTGTGCCAAAGCCTCCGCGCCCGGCTTTGCGGGCGCGGAGGCTTTGGCCAGGGGGAAACGCCGCAGGCGGTTCCCCCACCAAAGGCCTTAATATTCGTGATTCCAGCCTTAAACTTCCGCAAAATCATTTCAAATCGCAAATTTTTATGCTTCTCTCAATCCCGGGAGCGTTGAAATACAAAACATAGCTTCCCGGCGAGAGTCCGGCCTTATGGAAAGGTAACGAGTACCTGCCGGCATTTTGAAACTGGTTGAAGGCGAAGCTCCTCTTTCCAAGCAGGGTATAGACCGTGATCCGTACGGCCCCAGCCTCCGTTATCGAATAATTCAAGACTCCATCTTTCTCGTTAACCGATGGGCAAAACACCGGCGAAATATCCGAGAGAACTGCGACCGACTGGGTATAAAAGCTCCAAATGCTTGACCATGGGCTGTTTCCCGCAATATTGGTCGCATTGACGCGCCAAAAGTAATCGGTATTGCGCGTAAATCCATCGACCGATTCGGAAGGTACCGAGACCGTAACCGAGATAGGAGATGAAAAGCTGGTAGTGGTCGAGAACTGCAGATTGTAGGAAGCTGCATTGGCTACGGAATTCCAGCTGAAGGACAATGATATCGGTTCATTTTGCGCGCCGTTGGAAGGAGAAACCAGTTGCGGTTCCTGGGGGACGGCGAGTATCGTTGAGAAGCTCCAGGCAGCCGACCAGAGGCTGATAACGGTCGGGCCGACTGCATTGGCACGCCAGTAGTAGCTGCTATTGTTTACAAGGCCGCTTACTGCCTGGGAATTTGAGGTCAAACCACTTCCGCTATAGAAAGTAGCGCTGAAATCCGATATTGCTGAAAGCTGCACACCATACGATGTCGCCCCGGTGACCTTATTCCATGACAGCGTGAGCGCAACTGCCTGATTGACCGCCCCATTGGTCGGCGCGGCAAGGGTCGGAGCAGGAAATATCGTGGTAAAGCTCCACGCGCCGCACCACGGGCCGGACCCGACCGGGTTTACCCCGCAGGCGCGCCAGTAATATTGCGTAAAATTGGAAAGTCCGCTGAGACTCTCCGATGTGGCGGAAAGTCCCCGGCTGAGTACTGTCGTTGAGAACCCGGAACTGGTTGAAACCTGCACAGTATAACCGGTCACCCCGGCTACCGCGTTCCAGGTCAGCGATGGAGAAGGTGATTGCCCGGTCGAGCCGTTTGACGGCGAAATAAGAGCGGGTACCCCCGGAATTGCATAGCTGGTCGTAAAGCTCCAGGCCGGGGACCACATCGTGTCGTTAAGAATACCGGTTCGCCAGTAATACGTCGTTCCATTCAAAAGACCGCTTTGAATTTGCGAAAGGCTGGTAACGGCGGGGTAATCGAAGAGTGTGCTTGAAAAACTTGAATTTGTCGATACTTGCAGATCATAGGAGGAAGCGCAGGAATTTGAGTTCCAAGACAGAATGAGCGCGACCGGCTGATTTGCTGCTCCATTGGACGGCGAGGAGAGCGTTGGGGCAGAGGCGGTCGTGAAACTATCGATTGAAGACCAATAGAAACTCCCCTCCGATCCTCTAACTACCACAGCATATTCCAATCGCCAATAGTACGTTGTTGCTGGAACGCCTGAGAAAACGTATGAGGTAACTGACACGTTTAAACCAATAATTGTATCACCATATCCGGTTATAGAGTTAAAATTGTTCGCCGTTGAAAGAGATAGCTCAATGGCGGTGGTCTCCTGGCCTTCATTATTAGTAATTGAATTCCAGCTAAAAGTAACCGGAAGCGGCACGCAGGTCTCTCCATGCGATGGCGTACTAAACACCCGGCCAGATGAAATTACCAGGATAAAACAAAAGAGTTTCACATACTTTGAGTTCATTCCAACCTCCCCTTTGAGTTTAGAGGCCAACAAAACCGAATGCCGCGCAGTATGCAGGCGCTGCCTTATGGTCTCCTTTCCTGAAAGATCAAGGCATCGCCGATATCCTTCACAACCATACTATAGCTAAGCTAAATAATTGTGACCGCCGATTGCAAGGCATTGGTGAAAAAAAGGTGTTCTCCTGGAACTCGGCTCGGGACCAAATAAAGAGGTGGGGGCGTTTATGTTCTTTCTACCTAATGTGAGCGTTGCGGGAGTGGGAGAGCGCCTCCCACTTCCGCAGGAAGGGGTGTGCCAAAGACCCCGCGGCCCGGCTTTGCGGGCGCGCGGAGGCTTTGGCCAGGGGGAACCGCCATAGCGGTTCCCCCACCAAAGGCATTTGATTTTATTCAATTGGCCAACGACTTTTTACATACTCCACCGCCTCATCCCTTGTCCTTATCGTCTCATCCAGCTGCAAATCGTATACTTCCCTGAGAATCTCCCCCATCTTTGGCCCCGGCCTATATCCTAATCCCAGTAAATCCGCTCCCCGCAGAAGCGGCGCGGGTTTTATTACTTCCTGCGCAAACGCCGCCAGCCGGTCTTTGACAAAATAAAAGTTGTCGATGTTCCCGTGGCTCGCAAGACAGTCTATCCGGTGCAGTTCGAGTTCGTCGGCTATTGTCGGGCGGGAGAGGAGTTTCTTGAGGGTCGAGAGCCGCATCGCGGTGACATTCATGAAATTCATGTGATTCCCGATGCATGCGGCCACGCCGTCGATGAGCTCGTTTGGCGCGCGAAGCCGCCTGAGGACCAGGCCCGACAGGTCGGCGCCGACCTGGTCGTGGTTGTTGAAGCGGATGCGGTCGAGCCGCCGCATGGTGGCCTTCTTGCCGATGTCGTGCAGGAGCACGCTCCAGGCGAGGATGGCCGAAGGGGCCGGGGCATCTGCCCGGTCGAGCAGGCCGAGCGCCTTGATAGTGTGCTCGAAGACGTCGCCCTCGGGATGGAACTCGGGCGGCTGTTCGACGCCGACGAGGTCGTCTACTTCGGGCAGGGTGTGGTGCAGCAGGCCGGATTCGAGGAGTAGCCGGAAGGCGCGGTCGGGGTGGGGCTGGCGCAGCATGCGATCGAGCTCGGAGAAAATCCGCTCGGCCGAAACTCCGGCGATTCCGGGGGCATCGGCGATAACCGCCTCCAAGGTGGCGGAATCGATGGAAAAGTCAAATCTCGCCGCAAAGCGGATGGCCCGAAGCAGGCGCAGGTAGTCCTCCCTGAACCGCAGCTTCGGGTCGCCGATCGCGCGCACGATCTTTAAGCGCAGGTCCGCTTCGCCCGAGACATAGTCGATGACCCGGTCGGTGAGCGGATCGTAGAACATGCCGTTGATGGTGAAGTCGCGACGCAGAGCATCTTCCCGGGCGTCGGCAAAGGCGATACTTTCCGGGTGCCTGCCGTCGCCTATGCCGAGGTCGGCGCGAAAGGTCGCTACCTCGAAGGGAATGCCGGAATAGACCACGATAACAACGCCGAACTTTGCCCCCACCGGGATGGTGGACGAGAAGAGGGCCATGACCTCGTCGGGCGTGGCGCTGGTAGCGATATCGATATCCGCGCTCCCGGCATGGCCGAGCAGCTTATCGCGCACATAGCCGCCGGCGAACAGCGCCGTATGTCCGCGCTCTGCGAGGCGGGAAACGATTTTCTCCGCCGCAATTCGTTTTTCCTTAAATTCGGCGCCGTTCATGGGCTGTGGCACGCTCCCCTGCATCGAAAATTTGTCCATGGAAAATATAGTGCAAGGCCGGTGGCAGCCTCGGCAATGCCTGCCGGGAAGGCGCCTCAGAAAATAATTATTGACAACATTATCCGGGAAAAATCATCTTTAAGGGCATCATTGATAGCGGCTTATAGGGTAGCAGGGTTGGGGCTCACAACATAAGGCAGGCGGAATTACTATTATTGGATAGTAGCGGCAGGAAGCTGTTGGAATGGATTTTTTAGAGTGCCGGTGGAGTTCTAATCCGGGGACGGCACAGAATTTGCCCGCTTGGCCGGGCGGTTCCGATAGTCGCCGTGGCACTTGTTATCAGCTCATGAGGAGTCTATGCGCCTTGCCCGAGTCTTCCTTGCCGCGGTATCCCTTGGATTGTGCCTGACGGCATTCTGCGGCGTTTCCCCTTACGAGCATCAGGGCGACGAGGCGTATGCGCGCGCGCAGAAGCTTCAGGGCGACGAACGGCAGTTTGCAGAGAGACAAGCGTACCAGTTGTACCTGCTCGCCGTTAAGTATCACCCCGACAAGATCAGTCCGCAGTTGCGCTCCCGTTTCATCGAAATGTCGGTTGCACGCGCTCAAATGATGCTGTCGACCGGCAATATTTTCGCCGACCCGCTCCAGTTCTTCATCGAGGATATCGATACTTTTTTTACCGGCGATATTCCCTCCAAAATCAAGCAGCAGTACTCCCTGCTCCTGGTGCAGATGGCGGATTCATTTACAACGAAGAATCGCTACCTCGATGCCCTGCGCTACATCGACAAGGCGGTCAGCTATGCAAGCGACCGCCCCACCATCGCCGGCTTCCGCGACAGCACCGTTGCAAGGGCGGTGAAGGAAAATCTCGACCGGGCACAGCGTGAATTTGCACAGGGGAAGGCGGCGGCCGACGATGCAGCGCTCATTCGCGCGCTTTACTATGCCGAGGTAGCAATGTTCTTCGATTCGACTTCAGCTGACGCCCGCAGCCTGCTCGGGGAGTGCCGGAAGAAGACGATGGCAATCTGCTGCGACTACCACAAGGCGCTCGACGCGATCCCCGATACGGCGCTTTTCCGCAAAATCGACAAATGTCCCGTGTTCCTCGCGGTCGCCGGGCTCAGGCTGGGCGGCGGGGCAGCGCTCGAAGTGCTGCTGTCGAACTATTCCAACCGCGCAATCGCCCTTACCGCAGGAGACTTCTCCCTGATCGACACCGCCGGAAGGCGCTACCGGGCGCTCTGGCCGGAGAAGATCGGGATCGTGGACCAGTACAAGGATATCCGGTTCCCGCTTCGTTTTCCAAAACCCTCAGGCAAAATCCAGGGAATCGTGTTTGAAAAAGGCGATTTAACTTCGGAAAAATATTTTTTCTAAATCTAAATCTAAAGTCAAAGTCAACTTCTGGGCGTTCCGCTGGTCGCCCTGAAGGGCGCCCAACGGCGCGCCTCCGCCGGGCTCTCGGCAAAGCCGAGCCGGTCTGGGGAGCCATGCGGCGCTTCGCGCCTGTGGCTCCCCAGACTGCCTGCCTTGCTTCGCTTCAGCAAGCACCCTCTGTCCTCGCTAACGCAACGTCAAAATCCGACCTCACCCCGGCCCCAAGCGGCCACCCCTCCCCACAGGGGAGGGAATAGTCCATAGCGTAATCTTTATTGCCAAATATAAGTATGGTTATCCCCTAGTCAGGGTATACCAATCCGACTGCGGAAATATCTTTCTTCAAATGTGTTTTCTACCCTAAAAGAGGGCGTTGCAGGAGGGGGTGTGTCGGAGACGCGGCTTTGCGCGGCTCCGACCAGGGGNNCCGCCTGAGCGGTTCCCCCACCAAAAGCCTTATATCTTAGCAGTCCCCTTCTTCCTGAATTTCACAATTTTCTTATCCGCCGAATCACTTTTTACCGCTTTCCTGGTCCTGGTGGCAGGCTCGGGCGGCGGCGGCGGGGTGGCGGAATCGGTCTCGTCGGGTTCATCGGTGAATGCTACCTTGAGGATGCGGTATTCCAGGGTGCGGTCCGGGCTGAAGAATCGGCCCTTGACCACATGCGGTGGCTGGAGTTTGAGGACCTGCGGGGTTGGAGGAAAGATGCTCAGGCTCATGAAATGCATCCAGAGCCACTTGCCTGCCGGCTTTGCCTCGTCATCGAGCAGGTAGCCCGAGCAGATCCCATAGCCGTGAAACACCCAGCCCTCCTCTTCGGCAAGGATCTTCCCTTCGGGCAGTATGCGGTCGAGGAGGCAGAACAGGTCGCCGTTGAAGGGGAATTCGGTAATTGCCTCCGGCGAGACGTACCGTGCGGCGTAATCCAGGATTTCCTGCCTGCTCAACGTCATGAAGGCTCCTTTGGAGAAAGGAAAAAATATAATGTGGAGAGGGGAAGACGCGTTGCGGGAGGGGGAAGCAGCAAGGTCAATTGGTGAATTCGTGGATCATCGGCAGGGGTTCAACATGTTGAACCCCTACAGATTGGGCAACCACATAGGGTTGCCCCTACAAAATTATTCATGTGTTTTCTACCCTAAAAGAGGGCGTTGCGGGAGGGAAAAGGCGTTTGCCAGAGGCAAACATCGCCTCCCCCTTCCGCTGGAAGGGGTGTGTCAAAGACCCCGCAGCCCGGCTTTGCGGGCGCGGAGGCTTTGACCAGGGGGAACCGCCTGAGCGGTTCCCCCACCAATAAAAGCAAATTATCTACAAAGCACTAGTATTATTTCTCGCCGTCCTTAAAATCGTACGTAATCAGGAACGTATCATCCTCCCGCTTCGTCGTCACCTTGTATCCCGAATTGTAAAAAATCGCCATCATGAGGTGATTCTTCGCGAGGACGCGCGCCTCGAACCCGAGGATTCCGCTCTTCCGCGCAATGTCGGTGAGGATGTCGAGCAGCTCGGTTCCGATGCCCTTCGCCTGCCAGTCGTCCCGGACCAGGAAGGATACTTCCGCCCGCTTTGTCGCCGGATTCTTGAAGCAGTGCGCCACGCCGACGATCTGTTCGCCGCCGAGGTCATTGATAAACGCGGCGATCGACATGTCCTTTGAAAAGTCGATGGTCGTGAACTCCTGGATGAACTTGAGCGGAAACGACTTGATATTCTCGAAAAACCGGAAGGCGAGCGACTGTTCGGAGAGCGCGTAGAACATGTCGCGCAGCGCCTTCTCGTCGCTTGGCTTTATCGGCCGGACGAACAGCTCGGTCCCGTCGGTCAGCACACGGCTCGTCTCGTATTCACGGGGATAGGCCATGCCCGCAGCCGGCAGCTCCTTCTGGTGCGGAAGGATGTAGTTGCGGTTCTTGGCCTCCTTGAGGATCTCGTTGCGGAAGTCGGGGTGGGCAATCTCGGCCATTGCAAGCACCCGCTCGCGGATGGTTTTGCCGAAGAGGTCCGCGACACCGTACTCGGTGACCACGTAGTGGACATCGGCACGGCTGAGCACCACGCCGGCGCCTTCCCTGAGTTTCGCGACAATGCGGGAGGTTTTGCCGTTGCCTGAAGTCGAGGGGAGTGCGACGATCGCCTTGCCCTCGCGCGACCGCGCAGCGCCGCGGTTGAAATCGACCTGGCCGCCGGCCCCGCTGTGGAAGCCGTACCCGATGGAATCGGAGCACACCTGGCCGGTCATGTCCACCTCGATCCCGACATTGACCGACACCATCTTCGCATGCTGGCCGATCACGAACGGGTCATTGACGTAATCCGATGTCCGGAATTCGAACAGCGGGTTCTCATGGATGTAATCGTAGAGCTTGCGCGTTCCCATGCAGAAGGAGGAGATGATCTTTCCCCGGTTGATGGTCTTGCGGCTCCCGTTGATGACGCCGGACTCGATGAGCGGGATGATCGCAGCGTTGAACATCTCGGTATGGATGCCGAGGTCGCGCTTGCCGTCGAGGAAGCGCAGCACCGCCTGCGGAATGGCGCCGATGCCCACTTCGAGCGTTGAACCGTCCTCGATGAGCGAAGCCACGTTGCGGGCGATCGCTTCCACCACCGGGTTTACTTCCGGCTGGGCGGATTCGAGGATATCGCGGCCCGAGAGCACCACAGCGTCTACCTTTTCAAGCGGAATGAACGAATCGCCGAAAGTGCGCGGCATCTTTTCGTTGACCTCGGCAATGATCATGAGGCTGTTCTCGACCGCGGCCTTGACGATATCGACCGAGATGCCGAGATTCAGGTTGCCGTTGCGGTCGGGCGGGGCGGTCTGGATGAGGCAGACGTCGATCGGCAGTTTTCCGGTCTTGAAGAGCGAGGGGATTTCAGAGATGAACATGGGGATATAATCCGCACGTCCCTCGGCAACCGCCTCGCGTACGCTGTCGGACAGAAAGAAGCTGTAGGTACGGAATTTTTTCGCGAACTCCTCGCGGACATAGGGCGCATCGCCCGCGGCGAGGAGGTGGTAGATTTCCGCATCCACGATGTCGTTGCGGTCGCTCGCCAGCTCATCGACCAGCGTCTGCGGCTGGGCGCAGCCGGTTCCGATGAAGATGCGGTCGCCCGGTTTGATCTTGTGGATAGCCTGCGAGGCTTCCATGATTTTCGATTTGTATAGCTGTTCCCATGCCGGCATTATGCACGCTCCTTGGACAGAATGATTCTGGCATCGATGACGAACGCACCGTCGCCCTCGTACCCCGCTTTGAGCGGGTTGATATCGATCTCGCTTATTTCCGGAAAATCGAGCACCAGCTGCGACAGCCGCTGCATATTCTGCACGATCGATCCGATGTCGACCCCTTTTTCGCCCCTGACGCCGGTAAGAAGCCGGTACGAACGCGTGCGTTCGAGCATATTGCGGCAATCCTCCTCGGTAAGCGGAGCGAGCCCGAAGGTCACGTCCTTGAGCACTTCCACAAAAATGCCGCCCAGCCCGAACATGAGCATGGGCCCGAACTGCCGGTCCTTCTTCATGCCGAGAATGGTTTCGCGGCCACCCATGATCATCTTTTCAAGCAGCACGCCGCGAAGCTCTGCTTCGGGCTTATTGCGCCTGATCCGGAGCATCATGAGCTCGAACGCATCCTCCACCGCCTGGGCGTTTTGAAGGCCGATCTTGACCCCGCCGCAATCGGATTTGTGCAGGATATCCGGGCTTGAAATCTTCATGGCTACCGGGTAGCCGAGTTCATTGGCAAACCGTACCGCCTCGTCGGGCGACATGGCTACCGCGCCCGGCGGCACGTTGAAGTTGTATGCCGAAAGGATTGCCTTTGCATCGGACTCCCCGATCTCGTAGGCGCCTCTCGTCATCGCGGATTTGATGGTCTTCATGACTGGGAACTTATTGACTGCAAACCGCTCGATGACCCGGATGGGACGCGCACGGTACCGGCTGTAGCTCACCATTTCACGCATGGCGGACGATGCGCGCTCGGGAATCGGGTAGCAGGGGATCTTGTTCCGGCGAAGGATATCCACGCCTTCCGCAACCGCAGCGGCTCCCATGAAGCAGGCAAATATCGTTTTCTTGTACTTTGCAGAGGCCTCGACAATCGCCTTAGCCGTTTCAACGGCATCGGTCATCTTCTGCGGCGTCAGGATGACGATGACACTGTCAACCGTCTCGGTCTCCATGAGCACATTGATGGACTTGGCATATACCGCGGCCCCGGCATCGCCCAGAACATCGACCGGGTTGTGGATCGAACCGGCAGGCGGCAGGATCTTCCTGAGCTTCTCGCGAGTCGTTTCATCGAAGCGGGCCATGGTCAGTCCGGCCATTTCGAGCGCATCGGTCATCATGATTCCGGGACCCCCGGCATTGGTGACCACCGCAATACGATCGCCTTTGGGCAGGGGCTGATAGGCGAAAGCCACCGAGATGTCGAAAAGCTTTTCGATGGAATCGGCCCTGATGACACCGGTACGCGCAAACGCGCTGTCGTAGGCAGCATCGGCTCCGGCAAGGCTGCCGGTGTGGGATGCGGCTGCCTTGGCGCCCGAGGCGGTGCGGCCCGATTTGAGAATGACGATCGGTTTGGTCTTGCTTACCCGCTCGGCAACCCGCATGAACTCCTGGCCGCGCGAGATGTCTTCGAGATAGGCTGCAATTACGCGGGAATTATCATCGTACTGGAGGTAATCAAGGAAGTGTACTTCGTCGAGCGTCGCTTTATTCCCGATGGAGGCAAGCACCGACCAGCCGATCTTCTCGTGGGTGGCCATGTCCTGGATTGCGGTAAGCAGCGCACCCGACTGGGAGATGAGGGCGATCGAGCCCGGCTCGCCGGCCGCCTGGCCGAATGAGGCATTGAGCTTGTGCCAAGGGTTGATGAGGCCAAGGCAGTTGGGCCCCACCAGCGTTATCTTGTACTCCTCGACAATCTGGGCCATTTCGCGCTGGAGTTTCCGCCCCTCTTCACCGGTTTCGCCGAAACCCGCAGTAATAACGATTACCGCGGTGATGCCCTTGGTACCGCACTCTTTGAGCATCGGGTTCACCAATTCGCGCTTGATCACGAAAATGGCGAGGTCAACCGGACCGGGCACGGCAGTGAGTGAGGAGTAGCACTTCTTTCCTTCGATCTCACTGGCCTTGGGATTGATCGGGAATATTTCCCCGGCAAATCCATCGTTTATGAGATTCTTAAGGACGTAATTTCCGACTTTGGTCGGATCGGCGGATGCGCCGACCACTGCCACCGATTTCGGCTTCAATAACTTCTCAAAACTCATCGTGTAAATCCCTCCTCCCGGACATGTCGCGTGGTAGAGCCTGACTGCAAATTCTTGCGAGGAGCGCCGACGACGGCATGCGGAGTTGAAAAAAGAGAGTGAAAAATAAATGACGGGGCACGTTCTTCAAAATAGCCTCATGCCGCAATCGAATATTACAGTCATAGTATAGCATATTTCCAGAAAAAAAGAAGCGGTCGTTCGGTCGCCGCCACGGGGTTCAGAGACGGTAGCGATTGCGTCCCAGAGAATAGAGGTCATTGCCGCTGCTGTCGATTGCCACGATGAGCGGCATTTCCCGCACTTCGAGCCGGTAGACCGCCTCGGGACCAAGGTCGTCGTAACAGACGCAGGATGCGGCGACGACCGATCGGGCGACGAGCGCCCCGGCTCCGCCGACCGCGGCAAAGTAGACGCACCCCAGCTTCCGCATTGAGTCAATTACCGCCGCGCTGCGCTCTCCCTTGCCGATCATGCCCTTGAGCCCGGTGGCGGCGAGGAGGTCGGGAGTATAGGCATCCATGCGGCTGGAGGTGGTGGGTCCGGCGCTGCCTATGGGTCGGCCGGGTTTGGCAGGGGAAGGGCCGCAGTAATAGAGCACCTGGCCGGCAAGGTCGATGGGAAGTTTTGAGCCGCTATTAAGCAATGCCATGAAACGCTTATGGGCGGCGTCCCGGGCGGTATAGATAATTCCCGACAGGAGAACCGAGTCACCGGAGTGGAGAGAAGAAATAAGAGAAATAGAAAGAGGAGTGGTGATAGATATAGGTTTATTCATAATTTATGGCTCTTTCCTGATGGGGAAACCATTTACAATGGTTTCCCCTGGCCAAAGCCTCCGCGCCCGCAAAGCCGGGCTGCTGGGTCTTTGGCACACCCTTTCCAGCGGAAGGGGAAGGCGATGTCTGCCTTCGGCAGACGCCTTTCCCCTCCCGCAACGCTCACATAAGGTAGAAAACACAAGGAAAAGATATCAACGTTTTCTTATGTTCAGTTTTTACTTGATACTTGTTACTTCTAACTTGTAACTTTCCCCACCCCCCAACGCTCGCCTTAGGTAGAAAAAACATAGAAAATATAGAATTCAAAGAAATCCCCCCCTGACCCCCTTAGTAAGGGGGCGCCGAAGGCGGGGGATCTTTAAGCATATTCATAAAATTATAATTTTAATTAAGTTATACAGATCATTTAATATAAATTATTAATGTTTTTTTATTTTCCCCTACCATAGCGGTGGCGTTGCGGAGGTACGAGGCGCCTGCTGAGCTTTAGCGAGGCAGGCATCGCCTCGTACCTTCGCAGGAGGGGGTGTGCCTAAAGACGCGTGCCTTTCGCGGCTTTAGGCCAGGGGGAACCGCTTTAGCGGTTCCCCCACCAGAAAAAGGCCAATATCTACGTTATCACCTTCACCTACCCACCCTAACCCCATGAAAAACCTCAATTCTACAACTGAACAGACGCCCTCCGCGCCGCATGACAATTCAAATTCACTGCCACGGGCAAAGATGCCAGATGGCAGGCGCACTGCTCGATGTGCACCGCGAGCGCAGTTATCCGACCTCCCAGACCCTGCGGTCCCACTCCGGAGGCATTTATCTTTTCCAGAATCTTCTGTTCCAGCTGAGCATACCGAGTGTCTTCATTCGGCTCACCGACCGGGCGCAGGAGCGCTTTCTTAGCCAGGTGCATTGCCCTATCCGACCCTCCGCCGATACCCACTCCCACGATCACCGGCGGGCAGGGCTTGCCTCCGCTGTTGATCACGGTATCGGCAACGAACGCCGCGACCCCTTCCTCACCCTGCGACGGCTTGAGCATAGCGAGCGCACTCATGTTTTCGCAGCCGCCTCCCTTGGGGAGGATTGTAATCCGCAGCGAATCGCCGGGAAAAATGGTGACGTGAATCATTGCCGGAGTATTGTCGCCGGTGTTTTTCCGGTCGAAGAGCGGGTCGGCAACCATGGATTTCCGAAGGAACCCGTCGCGGTACCCCCGCCGGGTTCCCTCCTGGATCGCCTCGGTAAGCGTTCCGCCCGATACCAGAACCTCGGCGCCGAGGTCCACGAAAAAGTTCGCCATGCCGGTGTCCTGGCAGATGGGGTCGTCGAGCCCCGAGGCGATATCGGCATTTTCGAGGCACTGCCGCAGGATTTCACGTCCGGTCGGCGATTCTTCCTGGACCAGCGCCTTTTGCAGGGCGGTGAGCACGTCAGGCGGAAGTTCGGTTGCAGCTTCTTCACAAAGTTTTGCAACTGATTCTATTATAATGTTATAGGGTATTGTCTTCATGTTTTGATTTAAGATTTTTTTCTGAGGGGGAAACCTCGCTTCGCGGGTTTCCCCTGGTCGGAGCCGCGCAAAGCCGCGTCTCCGACTCACCCACTCCCGCAACGCTCACATTAGGTAGAAAACACACTGGAAAAGCGGAAA
>PLTF01000142.1 GCA_003164335.1 Fibrobacterota bacterium | reverse complement strand
GGTAAGGGGTGAGCCAAAGACCCCGCAGACCGGCTTTGCGGGCGCGGAGGCTTTGGCCAGGGGCTGGTGCAATTAAAAATATGAATATTCCGTCCATTTTGCCTTTGGGGCAAAATGGGTAACCCGCGGAGCGAGGTTCCCCCACCAAAGGCACTGAATCTTCACTTCAGCACCTCTCCAATTTTCACCATCGCCCGTTCCACGTTATCCTTATTATTAAACGCGCTCAGCCTGATATACCCTTCGCCGCACCGGCCGAACCCCGCCCCCGGAGTGCAGATCACCCCTGCCTTTGCCAGCAGGAAATCGAAAAATTCCCAGGAGTCCCGCCTGATGTTGACCCAGATATAGGGAGCGTTGCGGCCGCCGGTACAGAAGTAGCCGTATTCGGTCATGCGATCGCGGATGAGGTTGGCATTTACCATATAGTAATCGGCCATTTCCGCCACCTGGCGAGGGCCGTCGCCGAGGTAGCAGGCCTCTGCGGCGCGCTGGACAGGGTAGGAGACCCCGTTGAACTTGGTCGTGTGGCGGCGGTTCCAGAGGCCGTGCAGCGCGACCTCGTTGCCCGCGCGGTCCCAGGCCATGCATGTTTTAGGGACCACCGTATAGGCACACCGCGTGCCGGTAAAGCCTGCGGTCTTGGAGAAGCTGCGAAACTCGATGGCCACCTCACGGCTGCCTTCAATTTCGTAAATGCTGCGCGGGATTCCGGGATCGCGGACGAAAACCGCATAGGCGGCATCGAAGAGGATGAGGGCACGGTTCCGCCGGGCGTAATCCACCCATTGCGCCAGCACGGCGCGCGTGGCGGTGGCGCCGGTCGGATTGTTTGGAAAGCAGAGGTAGATAAGGTCGACGGGTACTTCGGGAAGCGCGGGGATGAAGCCGTTCGCCTCTGTTCCATCAAGGTAGACGAGTCCCTGGTACCGTCCGTCGGCAAAATTCCCCGTACGGCCGGCCATGACGTTCGTATCGACGTAGACCGGATATACCGGGTCCGGGACCGCCACCGTAATATCGTCTGCAAAGAGCTCCTGGATATTCCCGATGTCGCACTTTGCGCCGTCGCTTACGAAAATTTCGTCGGCCGCGATGTCGGCGCCGCGCTCCTGGAAGTTGTGTTTCGCAACCGCCTCCCGGAGGAACGGGTAGCCCTGCTCCGGGCCGTAGCCGCGGAAGGTGGCGTCGTTCCCCATTTCGGTAACGGCCTTCTGGAACGCTTCGATGCAGGCGGGCGGCAGGGCGCGCGTGACGTCCCCGATCCCGAGCGGAATAAGCTCTGCGCCGGGCCGGGAGGCACTGAATTGCGCAACGCGCTTTGCAACTTCGGAAAACAGGTACGACGATTTGAGTTTCAGGTAGTGCTCATTGACCCGGATCATGACTGCCGGCCCTTTCCGAAGAACTCCCGGTAGAGCGCATTGACGGCTTTCTTCTCATCTGCGGCATCGATCCCGAAGATCACGCTTATTTCCGAGCTGCCCTGGTTGACCATCTTGATGTTGACATCGGCCTTTGAGAGCGCGGTTGCGGCCGAGGCGAGCACGCCGATCTTGTGGATCAGGCCTTCGCCGACCACGGCCACCAGGGCGATGCCGAACTCGGTACGAATTTCATCGGGCCTGAGCTCCCGCTCGATGGTGCTGATGATCGTATTGGCCATCTCCACCCTGAGCTGCGATTGGTCAAGTATTACCGAAATGTTGTCCACTCCCGACGGGCAATGTTCGTAGGAAAGGCCCAGGTCCTCGAAAATGGAGAGGAGACGGCGCCCGAATCCCTTTTCGCGGTTCATCAGGAATTTCTGCAGGGTGATGCTGCAATAGCCGTCGCCCGAGGCGATGCCGATGACGTCGCGCTCGCTGGGGAGTCTCTTCGAGACGATGAGGGTCCCGGGGTTATCGAGATTGCCCGCGTTGCGCAGCCGGATGGGAATTTTCTTGCGCAGCACCGGCTTGACCGCCTCCTCATGCAAAACGTTGAAGCCGATGTAGGAGAGCTCCCGCATCTCCTTATAAGTCAAGGCCGGGATCTGCTGCGGGTTTTGGACCATGTGCGGATGGGCGCTGTAGATGCCGTCGACATCGGTCCAGTTCTCGTACTCCGCGGCATCGAGCGCCTCGGCGAGGATGGATCCGGTCAGGTCCGAGCCCCCGCGGCTGAAGGTTGCCACATTCCCATCCTGGGTATAGCCGAAAAATCCGGGAAAGACGATGATGCTTCGCTCGGCGACTTTTTTCAATGCACTGAGGCGGAGCGTGGCTTCGGGAAGCGGCTGGGCATCGCCGTATACCGGGGTCACCAGGAGGCCGTCCCGCGGCGACACATAGACCGCATCGAGCCCGATGACGGCGCAGTATTCGGCAAAGAGACAGCAGTTGAGGTCCTCTCCAGCGGAGACAAGACTGTCGCGGAAGCGGCCCGGGTGATCCACCGGCGATTTCTGCATAATGTCAAGCTGCCCGGTTATTGCGGCTATGCGGGAGGGCGGGACTTTGAGCGGCTCGTAGAGCGCGAAATAGCGCTGCTTGAGCGCCGCAATCTCCGCAGAGCAGTCCTGCCGGTGCAGCGATTTGTCAACCACGGCGATGAGCGAGTCAGTGACCTTGACCGGGAACTCCGGGGTCTTTCCGGGTGCGGACAGGACAACGCAGCGGCGCTGCGGGTTGGATTTTAAGATAGTGACGATCCGCTGCAGCTTTTCGGGCGTGGCAACGGACGTTCCGCCGAATTTACAGACAATACAACTCATACGCTCTCCCTGAGGTGGGTCAGATTCTGTGTTTATCGTGGAACTTCCGGCGGAAATCCAGCGGCGGACATTTTTCCCGACGCGTGAAGGCGCGGGTGAATGAGTTGCCGCTCGGGTAGCCGACCCGGGTGGCGATGTCCGTAACCGGTTCCATGGTATTTTCGAGCAGGAATTTCGCCTGCTCCATCCGGATGTTGGTCAGATAGTCGTACAGCGTCTGGCCGGTGTCCTTTTTGAAAATGATATTGAGATAGTTGATATCGACCCCGCACTCGGCCTCGAGCTCGCGCTGGTGCCGCATGCGGGTGTAATGCAATTCCATGAACATCTTTGCCTTCGCGACCAGGCTTTTGGCCTTGTCTTTTGGAAATTGCGACTCCTCGATGACCAGGAGGCCTTTGTTGAACAGGACCACGAAAAGTTCAAGCAGCCGCGAGGTAGTTGCAAGACCCCAGACCTCCTTGCCATTTGACCGAAGGCAAAGAAGATCGAATGCAAGGTTCTCGAAGTAGGCGCGCTCCTGCCCTTCGAGCACATACTTCCCTTCGATGGAAGAGTTCCAGTAGCATCGGGCATTCTGCGATGGCAGGAGTGAGAAGAACACCTGGATACACTCGAAGGTCCCCTTCTGGTGCAGGTATGTGTACCGCTGGCTCCTCTCCATGATTCCGAGGAGGCCCGGTCGCGCGGTCCCGAAGGAGTTTTTGGAAATGTTATGCAGGATGCCGTTGCCGTCCACCTGAAACCAGAGGCGGAAGCAATCCTGCTGAAAGTGAAGCTGCATCGGCGGCGGACGAACCACGTCGGAGGGCACGGAGTATTCGAGATACTCTATGCCGCTGATTTCGATATGCACTTTCGGCAATTCAACGACAACCCGGTTGTTCCAGCCTGAGAGGCAGGAAAAGGTACGGACCCCTGCCGGATGGCCCGGATGCTGCATAAGTTCCGGATTACGAAATGCCGCGAGAATCTCATGGCGCGTTGAAAACATCCGTAAAAAATATAATTTTTTGATGAGAAAAACTTGGATTATTAAAAAAAATATTGTTATATTTAATAGCTACGCAGGATCAGGTAGCCGCGAGTTCACCCAAATAGCTTAAAACGTCACTCCGACTGATACTATGGGTCCAATCTCCACCGATACCGCCAATCGTTTTATATCCGAGGAAAGCTGCCTGGCGCTCTATCTGCGGGAGATAAGCAAGAACAAGACCCTGAGTCTCGAAGAAGAAGCGGATCTTGCAATCCACATCCGCATCGGTGAGCGCAAGCCTCTTGAACGGCTGGTCAAGGCAAACCTGCGATTTGTCGTCAGCGTCTGCCGGAACTACCAGAACCAGGGCCTGCCCCTGAGCGACCTCATTAACGAAGGAAACCTGGGCCTTATCCGGGCTGCCAAGCGGTTTGACGAAAAAAAGAATTTCAAATTCATCTCCTATGCGGTCTGGTGGATCCGTCAAGCGATTCTCCAGGCTCTCGCCGAGCAGTCACGAATCATCAAATTGCCGCTTAACCGGGTCGGTACCATCCATAAGATCGGCAAAACGCAGAGCAAGCTTGAACAAAAATACCGTCGGCAGCCCAACGTCGAAGAGATTGCGCGCGAACTGAGCCTCGATGAGACCGAGGTGCGGGAAACGATCAAAATCGGCAACACGCACATGTCGCTGGATGCGCCGCTCAAGCAGGGCGAGGACTCAAAGCTGATCGATGTCCTCCATGACGAGAGCCAGGAGCGTCCGGATGACGGGATCATGGATATCTCGTTGCAGGAGGAGATCGAGAAAACGCTCGATACGCTTTCGGATCGTGAAAAAGAGGTGGTAAAGCTCTACTTCGGCATCGGCGAGGAAACCGCTCACACGCTGGAAGAGATCGGCCTGCGTTTCAACCTGACCCGTGAACGGGTCAGGCAGATAAAGGAAAAAGCGCTTCGACGGCTCAAACACTGTTCCCGCAGCAAGCGCCTGAAGGTCTACCGGAACATCTAAGAGCTTATCCGTTAATAATGCTTCCGGCCTGAAATTCTTTCAATGGATAAGCTCTAAGACTGCGTAATGCCGAATTCGTTGAGCAGCTTGTCGGCCAGTTTATCCACGAATTCATCCGAATTATAATACCCGCTTTGAATCTTTCCCTTTACTTCGGCAACCTTTTCGGTTCGCACATCGGGCTGCGCCGCAATCGAAGCGGAAATCGTTGCCGTTTCACTATTGGTAGCGTTCAGCGCCTGGCCGCTCGAAGAAATGTCGGATTTATCGGCGCTCTGTGCCTGGACCTTTGTATTAGTACCTGCTTTTTTTGCTGAGTCGGTCTTGCGCAACTCGGCAGCTATCGGCTGGACTATGGAGTTTATCTGCATAATGATTACCGCCTTTCATTCCCTATGTAATATATCGGCGAAATCCGGGGAAACTTTAGCCCGATTGAAGCCTTTCGCAGCAAGCTCCGGGGATTGTGCTCGCTGTGCCTATTCCACCCCGGTCGGGAATACCTTAATTATAATTTGAAGGCGGTTTATTTTCCAACTATTGAAGATTTCCGCAGCAAGCTCCGGGATTGCGCTCCCGATGCCTGTTCAGGTTGCAGGCAGGTAGAGGGAGAACAGGATCGCTGTGCCGATAAGCCCCGCAAACATGATGATCACGGGTTCGATGATGAGAGAAACTGCAGTCAGGCTCGTTTCGATCTCCTCCTGGTAGAACTCCGCAATTTTGCGGCACAGGTCGGATTCGCTGTGCCGGGTCCGGGCATCGGTGAAAAAGTTACCCATCAGTTCGGAATAACCTGCGGATCTGTGCAGATCCGCAGCAAGATCTGCTATCGATTTCGGTCCTTCCGGGAGCCGGGCATGGAGCTTCTCATGGAGCGGTGTTCCCCTGATGGTTTCGGCAGCTATGGGGAGTGCCTCTCCAAGAGGAACTTCTCCTGCAAGCAGTGAGGCGAGCGCAAGGGAAAATCGACGCAGCCTTTCCTTGCGTACAAGATCGCACAGAAGCGGAATGGTCTCAAGAAGATTGCTGATGGGTCGCAGCATGCTGTTCAGGTACCACACGAGCGTAGCCGGAACCATGAGCGCGGCGACAAGAGCGATCTCCACCTGCGGATGCAGGACAATCCAGGAGACGCAGCGAAAAATCACTCTCGAAAGCGGCGGCAGAACCAGGGATGACGCAGAAATCCTGGCGAGCATCGGGGGCAAAAAATAAACGAGCATGGCGAAGATTATCCCCAGGCTCCCTATGGCAATGAGAGCAGGATATTTCACCGTACGGATAGTGCGGTCCCTGAACGATTCGTTTTTTTCGAAATAATCGGACAGGTGACCCAGGAGACCCGGAAAGGTGGCGGAGGAGGCATCGTAAAGCCTCATCGCGCCGCAAAAAAGCGGTCCGAAAACGGATCGGTGTTTAAGAAAACCGTCTTCGACCCCGATTCCCTTCTGGATGTCACCTGCCACTATCGGCAACGCAAGGGCGATCCTGCGGTCATGGGTCTGCTTTGCCGCCGCTTCCAGCGAACGGGGCAGCGCCCACCCGGCGGCAAGCATGGTGGCGAGATCGTGCGCCAGCCGGGAGAGGTCGGTACCGCTCGGCGTTCGGGGCTTGAGAGGGTTCACCACCGGAGACCTCAGCGGCCGATCAGTTCGCGGAGTTTCTGGTAACCCAGATGCATGGTGAGATGATCGAGGAGCACGAGTGCAGCGTAGCTTTCAGCCACCGGCCAGATGCGCGCAACGATAGTCGGGTCCCGTCGGGTTATGGCCGCGAGTTCGGTATTTTGAAGCGTGTATTTATCGATGGTCGTCTGCCTGCGATCGATGGTCGGTGTGCCCTTGACAGCAAGACGGATCACCATGTCCTGCCCGCTCGAAAGTCCGCCGGTAATGCCACCTGCGCTGTTGGAATCGAAGACCACCGCGCCGTTTTCGACATGCATCCGGTCGTTGGTCTGGTACCCGGTCATATTTTTGACGCCGAACCCGGCGCCGACCTCAACCCCCTTGACCGCCCCGATGCCGAGCATGCGGCCGAATTCGGCGTCGAGCTTATCGAACACCGGCTCGCCGAGGCCAACCGGCACTCCGGTGGCCCGCACCTCTACGATGCCGGCAGCGGAATCGCCGCCTGCGGAGATGCGATTGACCGCGTCGGTCATGGCCTGCGCCGCTGCAAGGTCGGGGCAATTGACCACAGGATGAACGCCGAACCGCTCGCGGATCTCGGAAGCACCCATGCGCGGCGCCTTGTCGCGAATGGCATCGATCTCATTTTCGATCTCCGCGAAGATGCGCATTTTTTCGAGGAAGCGCATCTGCATGGTAATGCGCCCCGCAGCATAGATCTCCCGGTAGAACGGATCGGTGGCAACCCGCATTTTCCTGAACGCTTCGCCTGAACTCCGGATGGCAGCCGAGTCCATGTCGGGGCAGGCAACGCCGGCCAGTTCCTTGACATAGCCGAAAACCTCAATGCCGATCCGCCGGAGCGCCAGCCGGGCGATATACCCTGCCGCGACGATGGTTGCCGTGTAGCGACCGCTGAAAATACCGGCGCCGATGGCGTCGTCGTCGGGCCCGTATTTCAAGAACGAAGCATAGGAGGCATGGCCGGGCCGCGGAGTCCGGTTGGTGTCCTGGTACTGCTTTATATGGATAAAATGGCGGTCAAGGTTGGGAATGAGAATCGTGATCGGGGTTCCGTTGGTGTGATTCTCGTTTCCGGCGCCTTCGATAGTTTCGGCCGCATTGAGCCCGGTGTAAAAAATCGGCAGGTCGGGCTCCTTGCGCGGCGAGGAGAGTTCGTCCGCTCCGGGCTTGCGCAGCAGGAGGTCGGCATAGAGATCCTGTTCCGAAAGCAGGAGGCCCGGAGGGGCTCCCTGCACCATGGTCGTTAAACCTTCCTGGTAGGAACCGCCTGCTACCGAAACCTGAAAAAGTTTTCCCAGATGACATCCAAACATGCCCGATTGCTCCATTGTTAAGGGAACGATTGCGTTGTCGCCGGCCTCAAAAATAAACCATACCGGGACGGTCCGGCACATTTTTGCGGCTACTCTGCGATATTCTTCGGCAAACCATGTATTTTTAACGCGTTTTAAACTACAGGAGCATCATGACCGGTGTCGATAGTGTCGGGCTGACGGCAGGATTATGCACAACCGCCTCCTTTATTCCGCAAATTGTCCGGATTCTGCGGACAAAATCCGCAGAAGACGTTTCATTGGTTATGATCCTCATCCTTCTTGCCGGAACGGTGCTCTGGCTGGGCTATGGAATCATGATCGCAGCGCTGCCCATTATTATTTCAAACGGGGTGACGTTCCTGCTCGTCTCGCTATTACTTCTCTGTAAAATCAAGTACCGGGGCCCGGACCCGGATCATTTTTGCTCCAGCCGGCCGGAAATCGAGCCATAGGACCCGGTATGACCGGCCTCATTGAGGGAAGCGTCCTCGCCTGCACGACATCGCTGTTCTGGACCGTATCGCCCATCTGTTTTGCAGCGGCGGGCCGCAGGATCGGTTCCTTCAACGTCAATATTCTCCGGCTGGTCATCGCTTCGGTAATTCTCGGGGTGCTTGCGGTGCTGCACTTTCTTTTTGCCGGAAGCGCGCCTCCTGCCGCTCTTCCGCGAGCCGGGCTCCCGTGGCTTACGCTCTCCGGCGTTGCCGGACTGGCGATAGGAGACGCCTTCTACCTCAAGGCGCTTACCATGATCGGCGCGCGGCGCACTACCCAGATATTGACGCTTGCACCGGCGGTTTCGGTCGCGCTGGCATGGTGGCTGCTGGGAGAGCGGCTCGGGGAAGCCACCCTCATCGGCATCGGCCTTATTCTCTGCGGCATAGCGTACAGCACCGGGCATGAAATGCGGGGAGTCCCGGCAGCGAATAATGAGCCCGGCATCGCTACAACCAGGGGAATTGCCATTGCCGCCGTTGCCACGCTGTTTCACGGGAGCGGAGCCGTCATGTCGCGCAAGGCATTTATCGCGGCTCCGGCAATGGACCCGGTATCGGCCGCCTTCGCCAGGGTCGCGGCCGCTGCGGTCGTTCTCATCCTTGCCGGGTGCATCGCTTTTGCCATCCGCAAGTCCGGCAAGCCGCTTTTTGTCCGGGGTGCGGGGCGACCGCTTCTCCTTGGGACACTGGCCGGACCGGTAATCGGCATGATTCTCTACCTGGGCGCGTTCAAGCATGCCCCGGCAGGCATTGTGTCAACACTGTCCAGCATGTCGCCCATCCTTATCATACCGGTCGTCGCGATCGGTTACCGTGCCTCTATCCCCCGCGAGGCAATTATCAGTACCGTCGTGTCGGTGGCCGGTGTCGCGGTGATGTCTCTGGGACGCTAACCCTGCTCTGTGCCTGTTCACCTATTTTCCTTATATGCCCGTCGCATTTTAATAATGAACTGATTCATTAAAGGAGTAGCATGGATCCCATCCGGCTTTTGTGCGATATCAGCGAAATGAACTGGATATTCTCCGGGAGCGATACCATCGATGCGTTCCTGACGCGGGTGGTAAATATGGTGGCGCACCATATGGAAGCCGAGGTGTGTTCGATTTACATGTATGACGCTGCAACCGGGGACCTCGTTCTGCGGGCCAACGTCGGACTGGCTGACGATGCGGTCGGCAAGGTCCGTCTTGCCCGGGGTGAAGGGCTTACCGGGCTTTCGGTCAAGGAGATGCGCCCGATCAGCACGCCGCATGCAAGCCGGCATCCAAACTACCGTTTTTTCGAGGGAACCGATGAGGAGAAATACGACGCCTTTCTTGCTGTGCCGATTGCGCGCGGAATCTTCCCTATCGGCGCTCTGACTATCCAGCGCGGTGCGCCGCAGCCGTTTCGCGATGAGGACCGGGCGGTCATGCAGGCGATATCATCCCAGCTTGCCAATATCATCGAGAACGCACGGCTTCTGCAGCTCATGGGTGCAGCGGTTTCACCCGAAGGCAGATCCCTTCCCGAAGCGAAGCCGGGAGCGGACGGAACGATTCCGCCGATCATCAAGGGGAGGGGAGTGTCAGGCGGAACCGGGTACGGCGAGGTGCTGGTACTTGACAAGGCACGGTCATTCGACCGTTATGGTGCCGGGAGACAGTATCCCCTGTTCACCTCCGGGGACCTCTCCGCGGCAATCGGCGCTACCGAGTCGCAGCTCAGGACGCTCCAGCAGCGGGTGGAACGGAAACTCTCCGATGCGGCTTCGCTTATTTTCTCGGCCCATCTCCTCATGCTCAAGGACAACAATTTTACCGGCCGGATGCAGCAGCTCGCGATTAACGGCGTGAACCCTCCCGAAGCGGTCATGACCGTGGGGAGGGAGTATGCAGGTTTCTTCGCCGAACAGGGGAATCCGTACCTTCGGGAGAAGGCCGACGATGTGCGCGACCTCGTGATCCGCATCATGGCCAACCTCCTGCCTGAGGAGGCCTCCCACGAGTATCGCGGCAAAATTGTGGCCGCCGCCGACCTGTACCCCTCGGATGTCCTCATGCTGTCGGCCGAAGAGATTGCAGGTATTGTCCTTATTGCCGGAGGGGCGGCGTCGCATCTGTCGATACTCGTCCGCTCCCTCAGGATTCCGCTTATCATCGCGAACCTTCCGCTGCTCCTCTGCTGCGAGGAAGGGACCGCCGCGCTTCTTGACGCGGACAACGGCACCATCTTCATCAATCCCTCGCCGCCGATCGTCGAGCAATTCGAAAAGTCTGCCCGCGATCGCGAGGCGGTTGCCGGGAGAAGCGCCCCGATGACTCCCCGTACCGCCACGAAAGACGGGCTGCGGATAGCACTTTATTCAAATATCAACCTGCTGAGCGATACCGTCACGCTGAAGCCGCTCGTTCACGACGGAATCGGGCTTTACCGGACCGAATTTCCCTTCCTCGTGCGCAGCACCTTCCCGACCGAGGAGGAGCAATTTGCAATTTACGCGAAGCTTATCGATAGCGTCGGCAGGGAGAAGGAAATCACCTTCAGGACCCTCGATATTGGCGGCGATAAGGTGCTTCCGTACTATGGCGACCTGCATGAAAAGAACCCCTTCCTGGGGATCCGCTCGATTCGTTTTTCACTCCAGAACCGAGCTCTTTTCAAGGAGCAGATCAGGGCGATCCTCCGGGCAGGCAGCGGTGCGAGGATCCGGATTCTCTTTCCCATGATCTCATCGAAGGAAGAGCTTCTCGAATCCCGGCTCGTTGTGACCGAATGCGCCGCGGAACTTGCCGGAAAGGGTATCAGCCATAACGAGCAACCGAAAATCGGCGTCATGATTGAGATCCCTTCGGTTCTCGAAATTATGGACGACCTCGTAGAATTCGCAGATTTCTTTTCCATCGGCACCAACGACTTCATTCAGTATATGCTTGCAGTTGACCGGACCAACGAAAAAGTGGCGGATTTGTACTGCGCGCACCACCCGGCGGTGTTGCGCGGAATCAGGAGAATCGTCATAGCAGCTGCAGGGGAGAGGCGGGAAGTGAGCGTCTGCGGTGAAATGGCCCATTCGCCCCGGTACCTGCCCTTCCTGCTGGGAGCGGGAATCCGGGCGCTGAGCGTGGATCCTCAGTTCCTGCCCCTCATGCAGGCCGAAATTGCGAAAATTGATTCGTCGGAAGCACGGATAATAGCAGGAAAAATGTTGGCGGCGGGGACGAGGGAAGAGGTGGAGAGAATAATGGATAAATAAGTGCTTTTGGTGGGGGAACCATTAAAAAATGGTTCCCCCTGGCCAAAGCCTCCGCGCCCGCAAAGCCGGGCTGCGGGGTCTTTGGCTCACCCCTTACCTCACCCCTTACCTCACCCCGGCCCAATGCGGCCGGACCTCTCCTGAAGTGAGAGGTTTTACAAATGCAAAAAAGTCCAAACCTTGCGGCGATGTTCGCCTTGGGCAGACGCTCGCCCACTCCCGCAACGCTCACATTAGGTAGAAAACACATTTAAAGGCTAATACTAAAAGATTTTTACATGGTTTTGATTTGCGGGTTCTGCTTTTCCCGTGTTTTTTCTACCAAACGGGAGCGTTGCGGGGGTACGAGGGCGCCTGCTGAGCATAGCGAGGCAGGCATAGCCTCGTACCTCCGCAGGAAGAGGTGTGGCTGAAGACGCGTGCTTTTTGCGGCTTCAGCCCAAGGGGAACCCGCGTAGCGAGGCTCCCCCACCAAGGCAGTAATAAAAGCCAATATTTATGGAAGAACTTATAAATTTAAAAGGCTGGAAATTCAAAAAAATTAGTGTGGACGGAATTTTTCCCTTGCGCCGGACACAAAAATAGCCTATTTTATTTAAAGCAATACCTTTTCACCGTCTCCTGCATCAGTTCCAACGACCGGAGATGAGCGAATCTTTACTGAAATTTTAATTTTCAGTACCTGCAGTGCCGAGTAGTTCTTTGCAGTATTTATTATAGCATTGTTTTTAAGCCATGTCAAATACTTGTTCGGATGCGAAAGCATTTGTACGGAAAACAATGAAAATTCCGAAGTACCACTTCGTTCTTCTCAATTCCCGATCGATATTCCGCACCCGGAAAATGTCTCTCAGTGCGGTGCTTTCGTGTGCCGTGCTGGTTGCAATTACCATTGTTTCCGCAGGGTTGACCCGCATTTCCTGGCTTGCGTCCACCTATGGGTGGAGCAAAGTAGCGTTTTGCAGGGAACGCCAGGATAATGCCCGCCTTATCACGAAGCTGGCCGATCTTGAAGCCGGTCTCAATAATGGAAACATCGAGCTCAAGAGACTCAGCGACTTTGAAGACAGCCACCGGTTAGCCTACGGCATGAATGCCATCGGCGCCGATATCCGCAAGGCGGGAACCGGTGGTATGCCGTCACTCGCGGAACGCGCCGACATGCAGCAGTCCAATCCTCTTCTCTTCCGGGCAGGCGCGATCCAGGACAGTATGACCATTCTCCTGCGCCGGGCCGACCTGCAGAACGCCACGTTCGACCAGATGAGCCAGTTTGCCGAGCAGAAGAAAGCATATCTCGATGAGCATCCCTCGGTAAAACCTGCCAACGGCGCAATTACCTCGGAATTCGGCTACCGGTCCGACCCGATCAGCGGGGAGCAGGCCTTGCATCAGGGTCTCGATATCGCCGGCAACATCGGAACCCCTATATTTGCCCCTGCAGACGGTGTGGTTAAGGAAGTCGGAATTCATCAGAACTACGGCAGGACCGTTGTTCTCAGGCATGCCGGATGTGGGATGGAAACCCTGTACGGCCACCTCAGCGACTACGCGGTGCATGTCGGGCAGCATGTCAAGAGGGGCGAACTCATCGCCTACATGGGCAACAGCGGAAAAAGCACCGGACCGCACCTGCACTACGAGGTCCATCAGCTGGGACATGCAGTCAATCCCCGCCCGTTCATCCTTCCGGAGGACCAGATCGTCGATTAAGAGGTGCCGCCGGCAGGTGCCCTCCGTTGACCGGCCTTCGATCCATGAAGTAATTTTCAAAGCTATTTAAAATTTGGGGCTGTAGCTCAGTTGGGAGAGCATCAGGCTGGCAGTCTGAGGGTCGTCGGTTCAAACCCGTCCAGCTCCACCATATAAGAAGACCCGCAAGGCTTTGATTCTAAAGGTGTTGCGGGTTTTCTTTTTTATTACCTGCAAATATTTTGCCTGCTCTATTTTACCCCAAAATACCCTAAAAAACCGGACTAGTCCGGTCAAAAACGACCCTAAACCGGACACTTGACCGGACACTTCGGAAAGTAAACTTCAACCATTAATGGCAATCACGGGATATTTTAAGAAACCGATTCTCGGGGTAAAAGGCATTGCAAGGAAAGCGATTAAAGGAATAGACCGGGTATCTTCGGAGGGAATCCAGTATTGGCCAAAGAAAGCAATCCTGACGCTCATTGCGGCGCATAGGAAGCCGGATAAGGCAGAGGGCCGACCGGAAGACCGGGCCGAGATGAAGGCTTTAAGGCGGGTGTTTAGCGGGGGAGGGAAGAAGCCGGGCCGGGGAGAGCGATCTTTCCGGCCTTTCTTTTACAAAAGCAGGCTTTGCACTAAAGGCTGGAGCCATTTATTTTGCAGAAGAAAGGGAATGAAGCCAAGGGATTCCATGAATAAAAAGCTATCGGTAAAGCAGGGCGTCGGAATTGTCCTTCCGGGCGGACTTCTGGAAGACATTCGAAAGATGATCCATGAGGCGCGGGAAGGTATTGCCCGGACGGTGAA
>PLTF01000082.1 GCA_003164335.1 Fibrobacterota bacterium | reverse complement strand
GCCATCCAAAAGCATTTGAATTTTCATAAAAAAATAGCCGAGTAATAACTTTTATTCTGCACAGTCACTCCCCAGCCGGAACCGCGCCTGCGGGCCTGGCCGGCAACCGCTAAAAAAGTCTTCCCGCAAAGGCAGGAATTGCCTGCTCGACGCGAAGAATCCGTTTGCAAAGGGTTACCGGGAGAAAACCGATTCCGGTGAGCAGGTCGATTTCATAGGGGATAAAACCTCCCTCGGGTCCGATGGCGAGAACCACCGGCAGCTCCGATCGGAAGGGACAATCTATTCCCGCTGCCGGGTGCCCGACCAGCGCGCGAGCTCCCCGGATCAGTGCGGGAAGCTCATCCTCGGCAAACGGCTTGAAGCGCCGCCTGATCTCGACAATTGGCAGCGCCGTATCGCCGCTCTGTTCGAGCCCCAGCAGGAGATGTTCCCTGATTACCTCGGGCGACAATACCGGGCTGGTCCAGTAGCTCTTTTCGACGCGCCAGCTCTCCAGTATGACTATTTTCTTGATGCCGAGCGCCGTTGCAGTCTCCAGGCACCGCTTGAGCACTTTAGTCCGGGGGAGTGCCAGGATCAGGGTCAGCGGCAGCGGCTCCGGAGGCGGCAGGGACAGATCGACCGATAGTTCAAGGTAGAGCGGATCGACGGCGGTGACGGTGCCCGTACCGATGGCACCGTTAAGCAGTCCCACGCGCAGCGTGTCGCCGGTTACTATCCTGCAAACCGACAGGGCATGTTCCCGTCGGCGTCCGGTCAGCCGGACCGTTGATCTATCGGGGGTGCAGAAGTCGGATTCGAAGAGGATGATGAGGTTCATGGGTTGTTACCAAGCAGTCCATAAGTTGGGTTACATCTACCCGTTCGTGGTGAGCCTGTCGAANNCAGGGCGAACGGTCCTCATATGAGACTATACTTATGAACTGATTAGTAAAATAAAAAAGGCTCCGGCAGGGGCGGCTCCGGAGCTTTTATGGGTGTTAAAGCGGGAATCAACTTATATATTGCATTGCAGTTTCAGCCACCAGCCCCATTCATCTTTCTGCTGAAATATTTCATCGACATCGGTATTGCCGTAGTAATAAACGTCATGGCGTGTATGATCGCGGGCGATCTGGCCGATAACCGACAGGTTACCCATCAGGGTTTTCCTGACATTGAAGGAGTACTTCCAGTGTGAGCCCGTGTAAGAGGAACCATCCGGCAGAGGAAGAAGGTATTTAAAACCTTCCAGATCATACAGGCTGGGGGAGTAAGAACAGCCATACCACTCCAGTTCGCAGGATAAATAATCAAGCAGTCTGAATGTTGGGAAATTGAACCCGAACATTACCGGTATGCGCTGCCAGATGTCGGAATAAAAATCAACTGAACTATCGATAACATAGTGTCCTTTTACCGGCAAACCGTTGTTGGGATTGGTTGAGTCCTTGTAGGGAATGATATTCTGCACGCCGAGAATCGCAGCTTCGCCGTAGACTATTCCATCCTCCTTACCGAAAATTCCGGAAAGGTCCGGGGGAAGAAGCCCCTTCGGATCAATGGAGAGCCGGGCCATCACCTTAGTCCCGCCCCAGCTGAAGGTATCCAGTTTACCACTGCTTGTCAGGTAGGTGTTATACCCGGAGGTACTCGGTTTGTCCAGCAACGGTATCGCCGGAATCAACCGGTCAAACATGATACCGGCACCGAAATCCAGCAGTCCCGGCACTTTATACCCTGCCAGAAAAGAAAGCGACCAGTCATTCATCGGCTGGACCTGTGTTTCGGTGGTAAAAAAGAGGTCCAGGGAGAGGTTGTGGAATACTTCGGCATTCGCCCGTAATCCGGTCATCGTTGCATACGCCTGATCAAATGACGTCTCAATATAGGCAGGATGCTCTCCGGTACGGAAAAGATATTCACCGAGATTTTTCGCTTCAAGATCATACTTATAGGGCATTACTCCCGCCGAAATATTCCAAGCAATTGCATCGGTATTACCCAGGCTTATAATACCCTCCGCATCCGCCAGGGATACCGTCGCATGTTGATTGAGCGGATTCTGGGCACCTGTTGACGAATTCATCCGCGTCCAGTCCCAGGTGTCGTCCCAAAGTTTGATTTCCGGAATCACCGCCAGGCTGAAATGCCGGTTAAGGGTGGCTTTTACCCCGACCTCCGCATACTCATCGGCTACCCATGGCGAAAACGGTATGGGCCCGGGGTCCCCGACGTATTTGCATTTGACATATTGGCCCTCTTCAATGGCCGCCATACCGGTCCATTGAATTCTTGGAGCAGTTGAGTCCTGTGCGAATAATGGTGCTCCCCAAAAAAAACATCCTGCAAATATAGAAGCAAAAAAGAAACGGATTTTCATCAATGTATCCCTTTCATGGCATGCAGAGGTGAGACCATTACAGACTGTACTGTAATTTAACCCACCAGCCCCACTCGTCATTCTGCAAGAAAACCTCCTCGGGATCGGCATATTGGGCGTAATAAGCATCGTGACGCGTATGGTCCCTGGCAACCTGCGCGATTATGGAAAAACTTCCCCAGATCGTTTTCCGGGCATTGAAGGACCATTTCCAGTTATTTGCGGTTGTATGGAGGAGAGTTTGTTTGACTGTTCCAGTATTCGGAGCAACGCCGGTGTCAGTGGTAACAGTAGGAATAATCGGCTGCGGAAGGGTATACACAAGATTTTGATAATTATACAGACTGGGTGAGTATGGCCAACCATAACACTCCAGTTCGACGGATAAATAATCCAGCATTTTGAATGTCGGAATATTGAAACCTACCATCCGCGGAATTCGCTGTTTAATATCAGAGTAAAAATTCATGTTGCTATCTATCACAAGATTTCCCGAAGCATTTTTTGCATATGCAGTAATGCTGTTCAAGCCAAGAATCGATGCCTCCGCATAGAGTACCCCGTCTTCCTTTCCAAAGAGCTTCGCAATGTCTGAAGGAAGAAACCACTTTGGATCGAAGGACGCCCGCGCCATTACCTTGGTCCCGCCCCAGCTCAGGGTATCGAGGGTTCCGTTGCTGGTATAATACGTGTTTCCCGCCGCAGGTGCTTCCGCCTGGGACGGCTGAACCGGGATCAACCTATCGAACATGATGCCGGCGCCGACATCGAGCAGATTCGGCACCTTATACCCGGCCAGAACGGATAGCGACCAGTCATTGATCGGCATGACCTGCGTTTCCTGCGTAAGCAGGACGTCCAGGGAAAGATTGTTGAACATCTGGGCATTCATCCGCAGGCCGGTCAGCGTCGCATAGGCATCATCGAAGGAGGTCTCGATATACGCGGGATGTTCGCCCGTCCTGAACAGGTATTCGCCAAGGTTTTTCGACTCAAGGTCGTATTTGAATGGGAATACGCCTGCTGCAAGGGTAAAGGCAAAGGCGTCCCGGCTCCCACACGTGTAAATACCTTCCGCATCTGCCAGTGAAATCGTCATGTGCTGAATGAAAGGGTTGCTGGCGCTGCCGTTTTCTCCCATGGTCGTCCAGTCCCAGGTATCGTTCCATAACTTGATTTCAGGACAGATTATCGCGCTCAAATGCGAATTGAGCGTGGCCCTGACCCCCACCTTCGCGTATTCATCGTTTAGCCATGGACTGTAGGGCATAACCTCCCGGATATATCCCTGCTGCCCGCCGCCGTTGGGCAGATGGGTGTAATCGCATTTAACGAACTGCCCTTCCTCAATAGCGGCATTGGCTATGACTTCGATTTTCGGCCCTGTCGAGTCCTGGGCAAACGTCGAAGTCATGAATGCAAATCCGCACAGCCAGGGCAATGCAGCACAAAAACGGTTCTTCATCAAGTATTCCTTTCAAGCAAGGTTATCAATGGAGTCCGGATCCTTACCGCGCGATACATATCTTTTTCGTCATGCCGCTCTTGCCTTTCGCGCTTACCGTCAGCAGGTAATAACCCGGTGCAAGGCTTTTCGTAGCGATGCTGAAGCCTGCCGGGACAGTCGAAACCGGGCACGAGATTACGTCACCATTGAAATTCACCAGCCGCACGTTCCAGCCGAGGGCGTTCCTGTTGGCAAAGGATACCATGACCGAATTCTGCAACTGCCTGATGGTAATTCTGTTGGCGGCGAATGCCGCGGGACTGCGCTTCAAAACCGGCGTCGAGAGGAACGGCAGGGATGAGGTATCGGCGGCGACGCTGTGCAGGGTAATCGATGCCCCCGTATACCCGCTGGCCGATGCGGAAACCGTGATCGCTCCCGGCGTATTGGTCGCTTTGACCATTATGGCGCATTTTCCTGCGTAGAGCTTGTAGGGGTTGGTGCCGAAAGCATTCGCCGGACCGGTAACATTGCATGTTACGGGAATGGTATCGGTGTTTTTCCCGACGTTGGTATTATCAACGCAAAGGCCGGCGGCACTTCGCAGAGAAATAGTGACGATTGATACATCGCAGCTGTCGGCCACCAGAAGCGAGGTATCGGCATCGAGCTGCAGGTGCGTTGCCGTAATATTCGGAACGGGAACGCTATCCGGCACGCCGGTCCAGTATTTCCGGTAGAGATAAAACATCGCCTTCGGGATTCGCATATGGTCGACAGCGCCCATGGGATTGACCCCTCCCGAGTGATCCGACCAGTAATCGTTGAATGACCACAGGCAGGCCCCGGCCAGGGTATTAAGCCGCTTTGTAGTGAGCAATCCAACCCAATCGTCCCAGGCCTGATAGGCGTCTCCGCCCGAGCTCAGATCATCGGACATCTGGCCTCCATTTCCTGCGCAGCCGCGATAACACCAGTATATCCACCCCTGGTGATATTCCGTATTGATTATCCGCTTCACCAGGGTTGAACATGCGCCATACATTTCCCCATAATTTTGGCCCTCGATGTCGGAATTATCGCTCGTAACCAGTTCCGGGATATCGAGATTATAATCTGCAAGATAAGTGTACCGAGTTGAGTCCAGCGTGTGGGCAACCAGGCCCTCCGAAGGAATCTGTTGCGGCGCATCATAGGGAGCCGGCGCTTCATTGAAGAGGCCCCAGGCAATGATGGAAGGATGGTTATAGCCGACTTCGATCAGTTCCCGCATGCAACTGTCCAGGCGGAGGAACAGGGAATCGGGATAGGTCCATCCGTTTGCAAGGCAGCACCCCCACGTGGGTACCTCCACCATGACCAGCATTCCCAGTTCGTCGCAGGCATTATAGAAAGAAGGATCGCGCGGGAAATGGGCGCAGCGGATCAGGTTAGCACCCATCTGCTTGACCTGGCCGACCTCTTTGAAATAGCGGGAACTCGGGAGCGCGCTCTCGATCCAGCCCAACGATTGATGCAGGCTCACTCCCTGCAGCGTATCTATTACTCCATTAAGGGCGAAACCGGCCTGGGGCGTCCAGGTATACCAGCGTACCCCAAACCGGTCGACGTAGTCATCGACCAGTACCCCGTTCAGGAATACCTGCGTATAAAGGTAATAGAGGTTCGGATGCTGAGTGGTCCAGAGCGTCGGGTTGCTGATCGTAATCATTGTATCAAAAGTGGCCCTTCCGTTTGGCGAAGACAGCGTTATGGTCTGGCTGTCAATCGCCACCGTTGTTGCAGATGGGAACGCAATAACATAATGTACGGAAATGGTTCCCGGAGCTATGGAGGTTACCGGGGTGGTGATGTGCACCTGTGCACTTGTCTTGGAAGCGGAAGCTACGGGTATGGAAATTCTCTGGCTCCAGAGAGGAATGCTGCACGAATCAGCGCATACAAGCCAGACATTTCGATAGATGCCGCTGTAAAGATAATAATCGGCATCCCCATTATAATTTGTCCGTCCCGGAGGAATGACGTCGCTGAGGGTATTGTCGAGCTTAACCGCAAGCACATTTGTTCCGGTGAGGGATACCTGATTTGAAATATCGAACTGGAACCAGGTATACCCGCTGTTGTAATGAACCCCGAGCGGTTTTCCGTTCAGCCAGACCGTTGCAACCTGCATGGCGCCCTCAAATTCAATGGTAACCTTCCCGGTATGCTTTGCCGATGCCGGGATTGTAAAATGTTGGCGATACCAGCAGATGCCCTGAAACCGGGCTATTTCTCCGGTGGTAGCACCGGTGAACGCTGGAATCGCAGGATCATCGTATGAGGCGGAGTGGGGAACATTTATAGTCTGCCAGCCCCCATCGCTGTAGCCGCTGTCATAAGGATTACCCGACCCGCCAGGGGTGCTGCCCTTATAGAACTTCCACCCATAATCGAGGCTCGTCTTGGATCGCTCCTTATAAATTCTCTGCGGATAGAATTCCGCCTGAGAGGCGACAAAACATAGACCGACTAAAATGCATACGACCGCCGCCCACTTTTCAAACCGCATAATGCCCCCTGCCTGTCCATTTTGAGACAGTGATAAAAGTGATATAATGGGACCAGTTTTCTATTTTCTCCCGAAGTTCTTAATCTTCATAGGTAAGGAAATATTTGTAATGCGCTCGCTATTCCTGTTCATGCAATGCAGCACCGCTCGCCTCATCAAAGCGGTCTCTCTTCCTTGGCGAGATCCGATATCGAAGCGTGATTTGAAGCCGACTAATTTGAAAGCTATTCTATAAATTACGAAATTGTGCAATATAAAGCAAGGAAGTTATTGTAATAAGAGCGTTTGAAGAGATCTTCGGCAGTTCTTTATGATGCCTGTACCCTGATTGGTTCATCTCGATACCATGCAACCATGGCCTGGAGTGGCCTATCGCAACCGGACCTTCCGCAGGCGCAGCGCATTCCCGATAACCGATACCGAGCTGAAACTCATGGCTGCGGCGGCTATTACCGGACTCATAAGGATCCCGAACGCCGGGTAGAGCACTCCGGCAGCAATGGGAATCCCGAGACCGTTATAGATGAAGGCAAAAAAAAGGTTCTGCCGGATGTTTTTCATGGTTGCCCTGCTGAGTGACCTCGCGGTCAGAATGCCGTCCAGCCCACTTTTGAGAAGGGTTACCGGGGCGCTTTCAATCGCCGCATCAGCCCCCTTCCCCATCGCGATCCCGACATCCGCGCCGGCAAGGGCGGGGGCATCGTTGATGCCGTCCCCGGCCATGGCGACTACCCGGCCATCCTTCCTGAGCCGGTCAACAATTGAAGCCTTGTCGAGCGGGGAACAATCGGCGAATATTTCACGGATCGACAATTTCGCCGCTGCGGACTCTGCCGCCGCGCGACCATCGCCGGTCAGCATGACGACACGGACCCCGTCCCGCTGAAGCCGGGCAATTATTTCCCCGACGCCCGCCCTGAGCGGGTCGGCAATGCCGATATATCCGGCGGCGACCCCGTCAACCGCCGCTTTGATAACGGTGAAGCCTTTATCCAGCGTTTGCGTCCTTGTCCGAAGCCCGGCAATCCCGGACAGGGAGACGCCGCTCTCTGCCAGCAGGGCATCGTTGCCGAGCACGACAACGCGGCCGTCTACCATTCCCGTCACTCCCCTTCCCGGAATTGCGAGAAACCTTTCCGCAGGGAGAGCCGCAATACCGCGCCGTACTGCGGCCTCTGCAATAGCCGAAGCGTACGGGTGCTCGCTTCCGCGTTCCACACAGGCTGCAAAGTAAAGCAACGTATCGGTTGTAAGGGATCCGCAGGTTTCAACCGCACCGACGACCGGTCTCCCTTCGGTTAAGGTTCCCGTCTTGTCGATGACCAGCGTATCGATTTTCTCAAGCGTTTCGATGGCCTCCGCACTTCGGAACAGAACGCCCATTGCCGCGCCCCGCGACGCTGCCACCACGATCGATACCGGGGTAGCGAGCCCGAGGACGCAGGGGCAGGCTACGATGAGCACCGCGATCGCGTTCACCAGGGCGATGGCAGGGTTATGTCCCACCGCGCTCCAGCCGATGAAGGTTGCCAGGGAGACCAGCAGGACCGCCGGAACGAAGAGCGCCGCAATTTTATCGGCAAGCCTCTGGATTGGCGCCCTCGTCCTTTGCGTCTCTGAAACGAGGCGGACAATCCGGGCTAAGACGGTTTCTTCGCCAATCCGGTGCGCCTCGATCAGGAGCGATCCGTTGCCGTTGAGGCACGCACCGATGACGGTGTCGCCCATTCGCTTTGCAACGGGCACCGGTTCCCCGGTCATCATCGATTCATCCACCCAGCTCTCGCCGCCGAGCACCATGCCGTCCACGGGAATTTTTTCTCCGGGCCTGACCCGCAGCCGATCCCCTTTATGAACTTCGGCAAGGGCACAATCCTGCTCCGTGCCGTCGGCCATGACGCGACGGGCATTTCGGGGCGACTGCCGCAGCAGCGCGCCGATTGCGGCCCGGGAGGCGCTCCTGGCCCGAAGTTCCAGTACCTGGCCGAGCAGCACGAGGGTGGTGATCGCAGCGCACGACTCAAAATAGACCCCAACATTTCCCCGCATGTCGCGGAATACGGGCGGAAAGAGCAACGGAGCGATGGTGGCGGCCAGACTGAACAGATAGGCGGCGCCGATGCCGATACCGATCAGGGTAAACATATTCAGGCTTCGGTTCATGATCGATGCAACCGCCCGGACAAAAAACGGCCATGCTGCCCATAAAACTACCGGGGTAGCCAGAATAAGTTCGGCACTATTGAGATATGCAAAGGGCAGCCGGGAAAAGAGCTTCAATGAAAAATGGGGCGCCATGGCGATAACCACGAGCGGCACTGAAAGAATAAGGCTCACCCTGAAGCGGCGGACCATGGAATCCAGCTCTGGATTGTTTTCGTCGGGTGAGGTGCCGCCCGGCTCAAGCGACATGCCGCATTTGGGACATGCCCCGGGGGTTGAGCTGACGATTTCCGGATCCATGGGACAGATATACACCGATCCGGAGCCCGGCTCCGGTCTCAATCGGGCCGATCCGTCAAGATACGCCTCGGGTGAGGCGGCGAATTTTACTGCACAGTTTTCACAGCAGAACAGATACTCGGTTCCCCTGAACCGCCGCGTATACCTCGCGGTAGCGACTTCCATTCCGCAGACGGGATCGATGCGGTGAGGAAGCATCTCCTGATAAACCGTATCCATGTACAGGATCCTTCCGTATGCCGTGACCTTCCGGGTCCAGGCCCACCCGAATAAAATACCTTAAATTTTAGGTTTGACGAACAGCTTCCTGAAATGTAATAATAGGTAAATTGATGATCGGATATCCATTGCACTTTATATCACTATGATAGCCCTGTTGAGGGTAACCATTAACGTTCTAAGGAGGGGAGTATGTCATTTTTAAAGGTTAAGAAGTATTTCCCGTTTATCATTGGTTTGACCATCGCCTGGGGTGCCTGGGCCCAGACACCGGTGGCCCCGGTACTATCGGCACCGACCTGCGGCGCCGTCGGCCAGGGAGCCGCGCTGACACTTTCATGGGGATCGGTAGATACCGCGGCGACCTATACCGTACAGCTATCCGCCACTTCGGATTTCAGCGTCCTCACGGTTAACGCCCCGGGTCTTACCGCCTCTTCCTACGCGGTCTCCGGACTTACCATCGGCATTACCTACTACTGGCAGGTAAGTGCAACGAGCGCCGCCGACTCAACCGGACCGTGGTCCGCAGTCTGGAGTTTCTCGACCCTTGCAGTGCCGGCAACCCCGACGCTGGCCGCTCCGGCTAACGCCGCTGCCAATGAGCCGACCTCACTGACGCTCACCTGGAATTCCGCCGCACGGGCAACCGCCTACGACGCGCAGATTTCGATAGTTTCCACCTTTGCAACCACGGTTCTTGACGAACCCGGACTTACCGCCTCTCAGGCGGCGGTGACCGGATTATCGGTCGGGACCGAGTATTTCTGGCGCGTCGATGCAGGCAATACCAGCGGCACAAGCGCCTGGTCCGGGGTTCGGAATTTCACCACTGCACTCCCGGTTCCGGTTCTGAGTTCGCCTTCAGACAGCGACACCGGCGTGGTGACTCCGGTCGGGCTGTCGTGGGGGACGGTTACCGGCGCAACCACCTATGCGGTCCAGGTATCCACCGGCTCGGGTTTTACAACCCTGGCTTTCAACCAGGCCGGTCTGACTGCAAGTTCGGATTCAATCCCGGCGCTTGCAAGCGGAACAATGTTCTATTGGCGGGCAAACGCGAACAATGGCTCAGCGACCGGCGCATGGACGACAGCATGGAGCTTTGTTACCGGCGGAACAGTGCTTGCCGCTCCGGTGCTCGCCTCTCCGACGAACGGCACGACCGGACTTGCAACCTCCGTGACGCTTGCATGGAATACGACGGCAGGTGCAACCACTTACTCTCTCGAAGTATCGACGGGATCGGCCTTCAGCACCATGATAGTCAACCAGCCGGGCCTCACCATGAACTCCAGCCCGATCAGCGGACTTTCGGTCGGCACAACCTATTACTGGATGGTGAATGCCGCCTGCACCGGATCACTCAGCCTCTGGTCGACGGTTTGGAGCTTTTCAACGCTGGCGGTACCGGCAGCGCCGACGCTTTCCGCTCCGGCAAATGGCACGGCCAACGAAGCCACCTCACTGACCCTGGCCTGGAACGCTGCGGCGCGCGCCGTTACCTATGGCATCCAGGTAGCAACGGTGTCCACCTTTGCCACGACGGTTTTCAGCCAGACCGGCCTGACCGGGTCGCCCGCAGCAGTAAGCGGCCTGGCCGCTGGAACGGTCTATTACTGGAAAGTTAATGCAACCGATGCGGCCGGATCCGGGGCGTGGTCGGCAGTCCGCAATTTTACAACCGGAATCGGCGCGCCGATACCGACGACGCCGGCCAGCGGCGAAACCGATCTCGGAAAAACGGTATCGTTTACCTGGGAATCCGTAAGCGGCGCAGCTACCTATACAATGCAGATTTCGACCAGCATATCGTTTGCTACCACGGTGATGAGCTGCGCCGGGATAACCGGTACCGCCTTGTCCTTCAGCAACCTGAGCGATAAGACCATCTATTTCTGGGAAGTCCGGGCGGTCGGCACAACCGTTTCGGGCGCCTGGTCGGCCGTGCAGTATTTTGAGATCGACTACACCTCGGCACGTTCGCCCCTTGCAAAAGCCGCTGGCATCCCGACCCTCGAAATCCGGAATGGCGTCATCGCCTGGTCGCTGCAGAGATCGGGTCCGGTGGAAATGGCCGTTTTTGACCTGCGCGGCAGGAGCGTTTTCGCCCTCAACCGCCTGCAACCGGCGGGAAGTTATTCAATTGACCTCGCCAAAGGTTCCATATCGCCGGGCAGGTATCTCGTGTGGTTCAAATCCGGAGTTTTTGAGAAGCGAACGGCAATAATTTTTACCGGAAACCGTTGATTTATTTAATTGGTTTCTGCTCAGGCGGGGAAACCATTCTAAAAGCTTTTGGTGGGGGAACCTCGCTTCNNCCCCTTCCTGCGGAAGGGGAAGGCGATGGTTGCCTCCGGCAAACGCCTTTCCCCTCCCGCAACGCTCACATTAGGTAGAAAACACATTAAAAGGCTACAAAAAAAGAATTGTATTGATATCTCTTCCTCAGGCCTGAGGTCTGAAGCCTGAAGCCTTCTTTCCGCCCTCCCCCCCCGTGCTCCCATTAGATAGAAAACACATAAAGGATTTTGCAAATCCTTCGGGGCTCAAAATTTTAGGCTCACGCTATTTTCAGATTGAGGGTTTTCATCTTTTCGCAGAGGCCTCGTGGGTCCCCGCCGCAGGGTGCCTCTTATGAAGCACTCCCACCTCGTGCGGGTGACCCGGCTCAGCCATCCAAAAGCATTTGATCTTTCTTATTCTTTTGGATTCCGGCTCAGCCATCCAAAAGAATTTGATCTTTCTTATTCTTTTGGATTCCGGCTCGGCCATCCAAAAGAATTTGAATTTTCAATAAAACTACCTCAGTAATCATGTTTTTTTGATTTGACAGCATTTTGCCGGAATAACTATATTGTGTACCGGGGAGTCAGGTTCAGCAATACGGTTCATTCCAACTTCGCATCTATTTTCTCTTAAAAGCACATTTGCCGGTTATGGCGAGCGGCTGATATTTGCAGTTATACAACTCTTAAAAAATTTATTCCGCAAGCGTCAGGAGGAGCGTAGCGGGAATCCGAATCGTCCATGCCTTGACTTAAAACAAAGTGCCGTGGGGTCGGTTCAGCGCAGATACGTAATCGGGATATCTACGCGTTCCCATGCGGCATCGTTGGTTATATAGAGGGCAACCATTAACATTATGAAGGAGGGGGTATGTCATTTTTTACCGTTAAGAAGTGTTTACCTTTTGTCATGGGTCTGGCCTTTGCGTTCGGAGCCGGTGCCCAGACGGCACCCGTTCTTACCTCGCCGACCAACGGCGCCACCGGCCAGGCGACAGCCCTTAACCTAACCTGGGGAACCGTTGCCGGAGCGGCCTCCTACGCGGTGCAGCTGTCCACCTCTTCGGCGTTCGCTTCCACCGTTTTCAACCAGACTGGTCTGACCGCCGCCACGTACAGGGCCACCGGACTCGCAAACTCAACAACGTACTACTGGAAGGCGAACGAACGCAACGGTACCGCCAACAGCGCATGGTCGTCGGTATGGAACTTTACCACGAACGGGACAGCCGCAGCGCCGGCAACGCCGACACTTGCCGCACCGGCGAATGGGGCCACGGGCGAGGCCACTTCCCTGACCCTCACCTGGAACTCGGCAGCGCGAGCGACAAGCTATGGCGCACAGGTTTCAACCGTTTCCACTTTTGCCTCGACCGTTCTCAGCCAGACCGGTATTACCGGCCTTTCAAAAGCAGTAAGCGGCTTGGCCGACTCGACGACCTATTTCTGGCGTGTCGATGCCAGCAACACCGGCGGAACGAGTGCCTTCTCCGCAATACGAAGCTTCACTACTGTCGCAGCAGGAGCTCTTGCAGCCCCGGTGCTTGCAACACCGGCAAGCGGCTCCACCGGCCAGGCAACAACCCTGACTCTTGCCTGGGGAACTGTTGCCGGTGCTACTTCCTATACGTTGCAGGTTGCTACCGGTTCGACCTTTGCGATCCTGACGGAGAACCAGGCGGGCATTACCTCCGGCTCCATCGGGGTTACGGGCCTGACTGCAGGTACCGTTTATTATTGGGAAGTCAATGCAGTGAATGCAACTTCAACCAGCGTCTGGTCATCGATATGGAATTTCACCACTGGGGCAGCGGTCACGGTTCCGGCAGTACCGACGCTCGCGGCGCCTGCTAATGCCGCCACCGGCGAACCCACCTCGCTGACTCTTACCTGGAACGCCTCAACGCGGGCAACCAGCTACGAAGCCCAGGTATCGCTTGTTTCAACCTTTGCAACAACGGTTTTCGACCAGGCAGGCATCACGGCGCTTAACACGGCAGTGAGCGGACTGGCAAGCGGAACGATGTATTACTGGCATGTCGATGCGAGCGATGCTGCCGGAGCGAGCGCCTATTCCACCATGCGCAATTTTACTACCGGACTGCCCGCACCAACCCTTACCTCGCCGGCGAATGGAACGACCGACCTCGCTAAAACGGTAACATTTGCCTGGAGCTCGGTGAGCGGCGCCGTTTCCTACACGCTGCAGATCTCTACCAGCCAGTCCTTTGCCACCACGGTCCTGCGCAGCGCAGGGTTGACCGGTACTACGACGTCCCTCACCGGCCTTGCCAACAAGACCATCTATTTCTGGGAAGTGCAGGCGGTAGGAGCAACTCTCACCAGTGCCTGGTCGACCTCCCAGGATTTTGAAATCGACTATACCTCGGTGCTTTCGCCCGTTGCAGCAGCTGTCGGCATCCCGACATTCGAGGTCAGGAACGGCGTCGTCTCCTATTCGCTCCAGAAAACGGGTCCGGTTGAAATGGCCGTCTTCGATCTGCGGGGCAGGAGCGTATTCGCTTTCAACCATACGCAGCCGGCCGGAAGCTATGCGATTGACCTTACTAACCGTTCCGTGGCACCGGGCAAATATTTCGTCTGGTTCAAGTCCGGGGTATTTGAAAAACGAACGGCAATGGCATTTACCGGGAACCGCTAGTTTTTTTAATGGTTTGATTTAAAGTTGGTCTCAAGGTGGAGCCCGCAGGGGCTCCACCTTTCATTTAATCGTTATCGGTTCTGCATATCCCCCTCGTACCGGGTGAGTTCGCCCCGAAGAGCTCCGGCATTCCGCCTTGGGAGATCCCTCTATTTTATTGCCCTTCGTTCTGCCTGCCTGTTTATTTGATCTTTTATTTTGAAATACCTATATTACCCGATGGAAGGATCTCTGTAACCGGATATTTCGATTAATTATTTGTTGTATATAGCACATTCAATCTTGCTGCCCGAACTCTGCATAATTCCAATCCGATGCCGGAGCGGAGGCAAGATCCAACCATTCTTAGAAGGAGGGGGTATGGTATTATTAAAAAGTAAAAGATGGTATATCCCGATTATCGTCGGCCTGGCAGCTTCTCTCAGTGGTTTTGCGCAGGCGCCCGTTGCGCCGACTCTTGCAACACCTTCCAACGGCGCCACCGGTGAACCCACATCTCTGACGCTCACCTGGAATTCCACCGCTCGGGCTACCAGCTACGGCGCCGAAGTTTCTACCGTTTCCACCTTTGCCTCAACCGTCCTCGACCAGACCGGCCTGACTGCCCGCAATCTGGCGGTAAGCGGATTGACCGCCGCCACAACGTATTACTGGCGCGTGGATGCAAGCGATGCGCAAGGAACGAGCGCCTACTCGGCCATTCGCAGTTTCACGACCGCCGGTGCTACGACTCTTGCGGCTCCGGTGCTCGCAACGCCGACCAACGGCTCTACCGGAGAGCCGACCGCTTTGACCCTTACCTGGGGAACGGTTGCAGGTGCGACATCCTACCGGTTGCAGGTAGCTACCGCATCGACTTTCGCGGTCCTCACGGTAAACCAGTCGGGCATCGCGGGAGGCACCCGCGCCGTCACCGGTTTGGCGACGGGTATAATGTATTACTGGGAGGTCAATGCAACCAACGCCACCGGGACAAGCGTATGGTCTTCGGTTTGGAACTTTACCACGAACGCGGCAGCGGTGCCTGCGGTACCGACTCTTGCCGCGCCGGCCAATGCGGCCACCGGCGAACCGACCACGTTGACCCTTACCTGGAACTCCGCAACGCGGGCAACCAGCTACGAGGCGCAGGTATCGCTTGTTTCCACCTTTGCCACAACGGTTTTCGACGAAACCGGCATCACTGCGCTTAACGCGGCGGTGAGCGGGCTCTCCGGCGGAACCCTGTATTACTGGCATGTCGACGCCCGCAACGCAACCGGCACCAGCGCTTACTCAGCTGCCCGCAACTTCACGACGGGTATCGGTGCGCCGACGTTGACGTCGCCCGGTAACGGAGCGACCGACCTCGGCAAGACGGTTTCGTTTGCCTGGAGCACCGTGAGCGGCGCGGTTACCTACACCCTGCAGATCTCGACCAGCCAGACCTTCGCTTCAACGGTCTTGAATAAAGCAGGATTAACTGCCGCTGCTGCGACCGATTCCGCTCTCACCAATAAAACCATCTATTTCTGGAGAGTCGAAGCGGTGGGCGCGACCATGACGAGCGCATGGTCGACCGTCGAGGATTTTGAAATCAGTTTCACCTCGGTGCTTTCCCATAGTCCCGCAAAGGCAGGAATCCCGACCTTTGAGTTCAGGAACGGCGCCATCGCCTATTCGCTGGAAAAGACGAGCCCGGTTGAAATTGCCGTTTTCGACCTGCGCGGCAGGAGCGTTTTTGCCTTCAACCATACCCAGTCGGCCGGAAATTATTCCCTTGAGCTCGCCAATCGCTCGGTTGCGCCGGGCAAATATTTTGTGTGGTTCAAGTCCGGGACCTTTGAGAAGAGGGCGGCAGTCGCCTTTACCGGAAACCGCTAATATTTTTTCCAATCGGTCTTTTTACGGTGGGGCGCATGACGTGCCCTGCCGTTCTTATTTTACAGGGACAAAGTAAGAGCGCAAGTTACTGCTCTGGTGGGGAAACCAAGCTAAAATCAAATGCTTCTGCGGCTCAATATTTAAGGCCCACGCTATTTCCAGACTGAGGGTTTTCATCCTTTCGCAGAGACCTCGTGGGTCCCCGCCGCAGGGTG
>PLTF01000066.1 GCA_003164335.1 Fibrobacterota bacterium | reverse complement strand
AATGGTTCCCCCACCAAAGGCAGCATCAATTTACAAACTACTATAACTAAAAGAACTGACCTCTTCCTTCCGCGCATGCACTTAAATCGGTACCCCGAATGCCGACACCCCATCGATTTGCTCAAGGATGCTCTCCCTGCACCGAGGCACTTTACCCATCTTCGCATGCCCGGGATAAATCCGAGGTCAGTTCTTCTTATAAATCCTCCGGCTTAATGGTGCTTTAACTCTCCGGGCTTGCCGGCCCCTGCCTCCTTCTGCCTCGATCCGGCGACTGCATTCAGCTGTTTTTCGATAAACAGCAGGGTTGCCTTATGCATCTGCGCCAGCAGCAGAAAGAGCTCCCTGGTTTTAACATTCTTCTCCAACTCGGCCAGGTGAATGTGGAGGCAGTAATTTGCAACCTCAAGCCGGAGTGCAACCCGGCATGCTTCTTCAACGCTGCCTGCTTCTTCGCTCACCGTCTCGTTCGAATGCAACGCCGATACTATGAGGCCGCCCTCATTGGACGGCATAGGGCAACCGTTTTCAGCATTCTTTTCAAGTTGTTCGGCTTCCCGGTTCTTGAGATCCGCCATCATGAAGAAAAATTCAATCACGCCCTTATCCGCTGCTTTTTCCGCAAGCGCCACGTACGTTTGTGCCACCTCCTGGATGCGGCGCCCGGCAACAAACCATAAAAAACTGCCGAACTCGGGATCATCTCGTGTAAAGGTACAGGCTTCGGTAACCCCTCCGGTTCCTGTGCCCACTCCCGCGATGCCCGCCACGTTTTGTTTCTCAACGGCTTCCATCATCAACCCCATTTCACAACATTCCGTCAACGACATTGAAGCTCCCCGAAGCAGAGCTTCGGGTAATGCGCTCGCTGTGCCTGTTCACTGGCCCGTTTAAGCTGCGCGAACCATCCCGGACCCGATCGTCCTGCCGAATTGCGGACTCATCATGGTCTTGTGCTGCAGGTTTTTCTGAATTGCACATGCTGCATAGGCGTCATGAATCTTCTTCCCAATGGTTTTTTGATTCGCTCCGCAGTAATTCAATAAGACTCTGGTCCGGGCAGCACATTGCGCATAAAAATCACACTGGACGCAGCAATGTCTCCTGTTTTCGTACATCGTAGGTCCTTTCTGCCTCATGGCTCCGTTACGGTAATTATTAAAAACAACGGTATGCCGGTTTATAATTCATGTTAAAAAAAGCAATCCTTATGCCATGAAAATCATTTTTAAAACCTTGCCCATTTGAAATTTTCGCCGTTAGGCGACTTCGGATACTCCATATTCAGGAATTTTCTGCGAAAATAAAAAAATAAGGGGGCAACATCAAGCTCCCAGCTTCAAGCTCCGGAAACCGCTCCTCAGCCAGCCATGCGCTTATTGAGCCTGTTCGGGCCGAAACCGGCGTTGGTTGACAAGATAAATTTTTATCCAAGGGTAGTTGAACAGGCACAGCGAGCGCATTACCCGAAGCTCTGCTTCGGGGAGCTTCAATGGAAGGGTATTTTCCTAGTATATTTTTCAAATATTTTTTCCTTTATCTCCTGCTCTTCTTATATTTTTCCGTTTCGTTTTGTGCGGGCAAGGAGGTTGCATCGCAAAACTTCAGCGCAACGCGCTTTGGTCTTTCGATCAAAGTTAAGGTCTGCAAAGGATTAAGAAGCAATGGTGAACAGTACGAACAAAATTCTTCTCGTTGAAGATGAAGACGCTATTCTTTTTGCCTTTAAAAAGATTTTAAGTATCCCCAGTGTCTCGGTGGATACGGCGCAATCGCTGGATGAAGCCAGGGCCCATCTGGAGAGCAGCGAATACGACGCCGTCATTGCCGACTTGCGATTATCCGATGCAACGACGATAGAAGGATTTGACGTTATCAGGGCGACGAGGAGACTGCAAACCCGGTGTACTATCATTATTCTAACCGCCTACGGCAAGAGCGACACCAGGGAGAAGGTATTTGAACTTGGGGCAAACTACTATCTCGAAAAGCCGGTATCCCCGCAAGTTATCAAGGAGATGCTTCAGAATCTCAACATCATGCCGCAGTGACTGAAGTATCCCGCGATTTATAATTGTCGCTATTCCGGAATAACAATACCCATTGCTATCGCAATCCAATTATCGTGTTCCGGCAGGACACGCCATTGGTCAAGTTCATGCAGGACTTTGCCGTTGCCCCGCCGGTATCATATTTTTAGTGATCGTATATACATTCTCCCTTATGAGAGGTATCCGTGAAACTATCCATCGTCATTCCTCTCTACAACGAGCAGGAGAGCCTGGCGCCGCTGGTCGAGGCTATTGCGAAGGTGATGAAGACCGAGGGCTACTCCTGGGAAATCATCTTTGTCGACGACGGCAGCACCGATGGTTCCTTCGATGAAATCCGTTCTCTCAAGACGCTCTTCGGCCAGATACGCGCCGTCCGCTTCAACCGCAACTGGGGGAAGGCCGCAGGACTCTCGGTAGGAATCGCGCACGCACAGGGAGAGATCATCGTAACCATGGATGCCGATCTCCAGGATGACCCCGAGGCCATTCCGGCTCTCCGGGCGAAACTCGAAGAGGGGTACGACCTGGTGTCGGGATGGAAAAAGATCCGGCACGATCCGGCTTCATTCACCATTCCCTCCCGGATCTGGAATTATGCCACTTCGATTCTCGCAGGTGTGAAGTTGCACGACTTCAACTGCGGTCTCAAGGCATACCGGGCGGAAACCGCGAAAAGTCTCGAAATATACGGCGAACGGCACCGCTACCTGCCGGTGCTGGCGTACTGGGACGGCTGGCGTGTGGCTGAGATCCCGGTTACCCACCACGAACGAAAGTTCGGCAGGAGCAAGTATGGGTTCAACAAATTCCTTCGAGGATTCCTGGATCTCCTCGCGCTTCTCTTCCTGCGCCGCTACCTCCGGAGCCCGCTGCATTTTTTCGGGCTCATTGCCATGCTGCTCATCGGGGCGGGAGGGCTGGTACTCGCCTGGTTCGGGATCCAGTGGGGCATAACCGGCGCACTGCACATCCGTCCGCTCATGCTGCTCTCACTCGGGGCCGTCATCGTCGGCATCCAGTTTTTTTCATTCGGGTTTCTTGCGGAGATGCTGGTTCGGATGTCGCCGCATCAACTCTATTACATTCGCGAAACCATTGAATAGTATGAAAATTCTCTGCCTGTGTCCCATCGGCATAGGTAATTACCTGCTCTCCTGGCCTGCATTCAAGTTCCTTCATGATTCCCTGCCCGGGGCAGAGCTGCATCTGCTTGCGCTCCGGCACTCGATACTCGATCTTGCGCAGTATGACCCGATCTGGAGCGGGTTTCACCGGATCGACCCGGATCGCGAACGGGGACTCCGGCAGAGGATGCGGATCGTCGCGGAGCTCGCCCGCGAGCGTTTCGACGTTTCGCTCGGTTTTTTCCCGGCTAACAACTGGCAATCCAGCCTGCTTCCCTTTCTCTGCGGCATCCGGCAGCGGCATGCCTTCCGGTATCCGCTCAAGCAGACGGCGAGCCTTTCGTTCCTGAACACGCGCCTCCTGCCCGTCGACCCGCTCGCCCATGATGTCGACCAGAACCTGAGGCTTGCGGCGGCGTTTACCGGGAGCACTCCCCCGGCGGGTCCCCGCACATTCCCGGCGCTCTTTACCGAAGAGGAGTGGATCGCCGGTCTGCACCTCCTGGAAAAACTTGGAGGACCCGGCCGCTATATCGGGGTGCATCCGGGATCGAGCGGCGAACACGGCATGGCGGCGAAGCGATGGGACCCGATGCGCTTCGGCGAGCTCGGTTTGCGCATTTGCAAGGCCCTCGATGCAAAGGCGCTCATCTTCGGTTCGCGCGACGAAGAGCCGGTCAAGCTCATCACCGCCTCGATCATGAAGGAGCACCAGCACATCGTGGAACCGTGCAGCCTGCGCCTCACCGCAGCGCTCATCCGGCAGTGCTCGCTTCTCCTCTGCAACGACTCCGGCCTCATGCACATCGCCGCCTGCCTGGGGGTGCCGACCGTGGCGCTCTTTGGCCCTACCGATGAAAAACGCAATGGTCCGGTCGGCGACGCCAACCTCGTGATCAGGCACGAGATGGATGGATTTCCGGTCTGGACCGCCGAAAATGTGGGCGTTCGCGACCTGAAAAGCGCCAGCGATCCGTCGGCCAGCCTCAAGGCGCTCTCGGTAGACGAGGCGTGGGAAAAGGTAATGCCGTGGATGAAGAAAGTGATCCTGAAGGATATATAAATTTTTCCAATTTGTAATGCCTTTGGCGCAGCTTCAACAGTTTGGGAAAATAGCTCTTTAAATATCAGCGAGTTACACGATTGGCACGGGCATAGTGCCACGTTTTTTTCTCCACTTTCCAACCTTTTCAGGTCTCTCGTAATACCGGGGGAAGCGCGATTCCCGCCGCCTGGAACACCTTTCCTGCCACTCCTGATGCTTCAGTTCTGATGATGAAGTTCTTGCCGTCGCGAGTTACCGCGACTTCGCTTATGGCGTCAACGTCATTTATTATATCCGCCCACTCCCGGTTCCAGCCACGGGCAGCCAGTTGGTCATGAAGTTTTTGGCGTAGCACCAGTGCCAGAAAAGAACAGAATACATGTCCCGCTATAGTCTCACCGACAGGCGCAGATGGGTAGAGCGGTCGGGTTCATGCCGGACTCGTAGACGAGCGGGGACCGGTTCTTCCGGCGCTCGCCTATAATGAACGAACTCACCAGTATTGCGCCGATGATCGCAATGATGGCGGCAAAATATAAAACCAAAGGCCATAGCGTAGAAATGGCACCGCTGGTGCTCATCGGCAAAAGTCCTCTCATATTTTGAGAAAAGTATAAGAAGCTTGCAATAAACGTGCTATTATTGGCCTATTTTGAGCCTATAAAATAATAGTTTATTGCGGGCGGAGTTTGTCGTGAAATCGGATTTTATGACACTTCGAATGCCCTTAGAAGGGTATATAAGGGTTTTTCAAGTTCAGCAAACAGTCGCTCGCTTGATGTGTGGCCTGGATCTTCGATCCAGGTCTCTCTTTACCCGATTTTTAACAGCAACTATTTTTTAAACATGGAAGATAGGTTGTTCTCCAATAAGCATTATAATACGCCGGGGCATGCCCATGAATTAACATTCTCCGTCTATCGCAGGAATAATTTGTTTGCCGATATCAAGGCCTGCGAAATACTTGTTGAGGAAATAGATACCGCCCGGCGAGAATTTTTATTTAAGCTGTGGGCTTATGTTATAATGCCGAACCATGTTCATTTGCTTATATGGCCTATGACATGGGAAAAGTTGTAAAAACAATCAAGGGCAGGATGGCAAAACGCTATATTCATTATCTTAAGGAGATGGGGCAAGGTTACCGGCTTGATGAATATCGAGCTATTGAAAAGGGAGTAACTGTTTATCGAATATGGCAGCGGGGCGGCGGTTTTGACAGAAATGTCAAAGGTTTTTTGAAAATGTA
>PLTF01000111.1:40370-40677 GCA_003164335.1 Fibrobacterota bacterium | reverse complement strand
TGTTTTCTGGAGGGCAAAAACCCCCTGAAAATGGGGTTTTGCAAAAAATAAATGTAAAGAGGGTCGGTTGTTTGCAGGTGGGAATATTTAAGAATTGGTACTGCTCAGGTGGGGAAACCGCCTNNCCCCTCCCGCAACGCCCTCTTTTATGGTAGAAAAAACAGGGCAGGCAATGATGGTGAGGGCAAAATTTCGATAGGGCGACCTCGGGGTCGGTCAGGTGATCTTTCTTTATCTTTAATCAGATCCCCCTTAGTAAGGGGGCGGCGCAGCGGGGGATTTTTTTATGTGTTTTCTACCTAATGTG
>PLTF01000111.1:0-40350 GCA_003164335.1 Fibrobacterota bacterium | reverse complement strand
TTCCCCCACCAAGGGCATTTGATCTTAGCCCGCCTCCTCCACCAAAGGCATTCATATTTATATTGTATTTTCCTCCCCATGTCGATTCTCGATAAACTACTCTTAAATTCGGTTCAGCGCGAAGCGATCGTCTATGACGGCGGCCCTGAACTGGTCTTTGCCGGCGCCGGGACGGGCAAAACCCGTGTCCTGACCGCGAAGATCGCCTGGCTCATCGAACGCGGTCTCTTTCCGGCGCAGATCTTCGCCGCGACGTTCACCAACAAGGCTGCCGGCGAGATGCGGGAGCGCGTGGAACAGCTCACCGGCATGACGACCCAGGGGATGTGGATCGGCACCTTCCATGCGATGTGCGCCCGGATTCTCCGCCGCGAGGGGTCGGCCCTCGGGTACCTGCCCTCCTTCACCATCTTCGACAGCGCGGACCAGGCGAGCGTTATGAAAAAGGTGCTCAGGGCCCTGCAGATAGACGACCGCAGCATGCCGCCGCGCCAGGTCCTCGGGGCAATTTCGAAATACAAGAATGCCTGCATCCCGCCCGAAAAGCTCCACGACGAGGGCAAGGGATTCTACGAGCAGCAGATCATCCGCACCTACAAGGTATACCAGAAAGCGCTGTTCGACCAGCAGGCTATGGATTTCGACGACCTGCTCTGCAACACCGTGTACCTGTTCCTGCGGGCGCCGGAGGTGCTCAGGCGGTTCCGGAGCGTCTTCAAGTATGTGCTCGTGGACGAGTACCAGGACANNCCAGAGCATCTACGGCTGGCGCGGGGCACGGATCGAGAATATTCTCTCCTTTGAAAAAGAGTTCGACGGGACCAGGGTTTTCAAGCTCGAACAGAACTACCGGTCGACCGATTCGATCCTGAATTTCGCCAATGCGGCGATCAGCTCGAACGCGGTGCGGACGGTCAAGAAGCTCTGGACCGACCGGGGGCGGGGCGACAGCGTGACGGTCAGCCGCTACCGCGACGACCGGCAGGAAGCGGACTGCGTTGCCGATCGTATCGAGGAGCTTATCCGGCAGGGGATGAAGGGCGGCGCAATCGCCATCCTGTACCGCACCAACGCGCAGTCGCGTGTGTTCGAAGAGGTGCTGCGCCGGCGGAAGGTTCCCTATATCCTGGTGGGCGGCATGAGCTTTTACGAGCGGGCCGAAGTCAAGGACTGTCTCGCTTATCTGCGGCTCCTCGTCAACCGGAAGGATAACGTGAGTTTCGAGCGAATCTATAACCTCCCTGCGCGCGGGCTCGGGGACAAGGCGTGGGAGGCGCTCGCCGAAGTTGCGGCCGGAAAGGGCGGCTCGCTGCTCGAAGCGCTGCTCGACAACGGCGTGGAGGCGCTTCCGCAGCGCTACCGCCAGGGATATTCCGAGGTGCGCGATATCTTCTCCCTGCTCGCGGATCTCGAAAAAAACAACGAACCGCCCGCTACGATTGTCAACGAAATGCTCAAGCTGAGCGGGTATATGGACATGCTCGTCGCCGACGACTCCGAAGAGTCGGCCCGGCGGGTGGACAACATCGCCGAACTCGGCAACGCCATCACCGTCTGGACAACCGAGCATCCGGACGTCCCGCTCGCCGCCTTTCTCGAAGAGGTCACCCTTGCCGCGGATGTGGACACCTGGGATCAGAAGGACGAGGCGGTGAATATGATGACGCTCCACAGCGCCAAAGGGCTCGAATTCCGGTGCGTGTTCCTGGTAGGGGTGGAGGACGGCATCATTCCCTCCCGCCAGAATTTCGACGACCCGGAGAAGATCGAGGAGGAACGCCGGCTCTTCTATGTAGGGATCACGCGGGCCATGCAGGTGCTCGAATGTTCGCATGTCGATTACCGCCGCCGGTTCGGCGATGTTCTTCCCGAGATACCCTCGCGGTTCCTGGAGCCCATCGCGCAGGAGCTCTACACCCCGCGAGACAAGAGCAACTATTTCGGCGTTCAGCCGGTTCTCGAAAAGAAAAGGCCCGACCGCCGGCAGTATGCTCCGTCGCGCTCCGCTTTCCCGACGCGTACACCCGCGGCGCCGAAGCCTTCCTTTGCCCCGGAGATGTACTCCCAGGACACAGTCGAGTTCCGGCAGGGTCAGCAGGTGCGCCACAAGCTTTACGGGCCGGGGAGAATCGTCCAGATCAGCGGCTTCGGCGAAGACATGAAGCTCTCGGTTCTTTTCAGCGACGGGACCAGGAAGAAACTCATGGCGAAGTTCGCCAATTTCGAGTCGTAAGGAGCAACCCTATGATTGATCGTGAACAGGTACTGCGTGTTGCCGAGCTTGCACGCCTCAGGATTTCCGAGGACGAGGTCGAAAAATTCACCGACCAGCTCGGGTCAATTCTCGAATTCGTGGAACAGTTGAAGAGCGTCGATACCGCCGAGGTCGAACCGACCTGCTTCCTCGAACCGCTCCACGACCCCACGCGGCCGGACGTTGAGAAGCCTTCGCTGTCGCGCGAAGATCTGCTGCAGAACGGCCCCAAGGTGAAGAACGGGTTCTTCGCCATCCCCAAGGTGATCGGGTAGCGCGCTGCCATGGCGCCCGACGGTTCGGTTGCCTGTATCATTCCTGCGCGGTACGGTTCCACCCGCCTGCCCGGCAAGCCCCTCGTCGAAATCAACGGCCTGCCCCTGGTCATGTGGGCATATGCATGCGCGCAGAAGGCGCAGGTCTTCGACCGGATCGTCGTCGCCACCGACGATGAACGGATCGTTCGTGCCGTCGAACATCACGGCGGGGAAGCGGTGATGACCGCCGCGCACCATACAAGCGGAACGGACCGGGTCTTCGAGGCATCGCAGAAAATTCCCTGCCGCTATTTCGTTAACCTGCAGGGAGATGAGCCATACCTCCCCGCCGCATTGCTCACCGGTTTCTGCGCCGCAGTGCGTGAAATCGACGATTTTACCTTGCTCACCGTCGTTTCCCATGCTACAATTACCGGTATAGACAACCCCAATGTCGTAAAGGCCGTGCTCGACGCCGAAAACCGGGCGCTCTACTTCTCCCGGTCGCCGATTCCCTACGATCGCGACCGGAGCGGTCGCGCCGCGTTTTACCGGCATGTCGGCATCTATGGCTATTCGGCTGCGGGGTTGGAACGTTACTGTACCTTTCCCGAAGGGAAGCTTGAGCGGCTCGAAAGGCTCGAACAGCTCAGGGCTCTCGAATTCGGCATGCGGATCAAATGCATCGTCCACGACTTCGAGTCGGTGGGGATTGACACCCCGGATGATCTCGCCGCCTTTCGCGATCGCAGTAACGCCTGAAGAATCCGGTATCAACGGCGGAAGCGGCGGTCAACGGACCGCGCGTTCGTAACGACGGGTGTTCATGGTTAAAGCCGGTAAAAAAATCCTGATTGTCGATGACGAACCGTGTATCTGCGATCTCCTTGAAAATTTTCTGACGCTCAAGGGGTACGGGGTCGTGCGGGCCGAAAACGGCATCCGGGCGCTGTCGTATGTCGAGGACGGCGATATCGACCTGGTGATCACCGACATCTGCATGCCGGGTATGAACGGCGTGCAGCTGCTCGAGAAGATCCGGGAGCGCAACAGCGGGATCCCGGTGCTCATCACGACCGGGTACCCGACCTTCGACACCGCTATCGAATCGCTGAAACTCGGCGTCCAGGACTACCTCACCAAGCCCTTCGAGCTCCGCGATATCGGCGAAAAAGTCAAGCGGGCAATCGACCGGAAGACACTCCAGGAAGAGCACATCCTCTTTTCCAAGCTTGTTTCCCTCCACCAGGTGGCGCATATCCTCGCCTCGACCCTTGATATGGGCGAGCTCGACCGGAAGTTCCTGGAATTTTCGGTCCGATTCGCGAGGGCCGACGGGGCGGCGCTGTTCTTTGCCGATGCCGCCGGGAAGCTCACCCTGGCGGCGCGGCGCGGCGACGATTTCAAGCCCGACTTCTGGACAAGGGCAAATTTCATGCTCGCTTCCCGGCGGGTGCTGGAAAGCCGGGAGCCGATTGCGGTCACCGGCCGGGGCAACCTGCCCTCCGGCCTCAGGGCGCTGCCCCAGGAGATCGGCGCGTTCATCTCCTTCCCGCTTAACAGCCCCTCGTGTACGCTCGGGGTCCTGAACCTTGTCAGGGGACAGAGCGGCGGGCCGTTCTCGAGTCTCGATATCGAGCAGATCAATGTCCTTGCCTCGCAAGCCAGTATCTCCATCGAAAACGTCCGGCTCTACCACAACATCCGCGACAACTACCTGAAGACGATCCGCGCGTTTGCCCTGGCGGTTGAAGCGAAAGACGAATACACGCACGGCCATTCGGAAAACGTCATGCACTACACGGTGCTGATCGCCCGCCACATGGGAATGCCGGTGCATGAGGTCGAGCAGGTCAAGTTTGCCGGTCTCCTGCACGACATCGGTAAGATCGGCGTCAGCGAATCCATCCTCAACAAACCCGGGAAGCTGACCCCCGAAGAGTTCAATGAGATCAAGAAGCATCCCGCCCTCGGGGCGACCATCATTGCCGACGTGCCCTTCCTGAAGCCGCTCGTTCCTCTGGTTATGCACCACCATGAATTTTATAACGGCTGCGGCTACCCCTCGGGGCTGTCGGGAACGGACATTCCGCTCGGCGCAAGGATCCTGAGCGTCGCCGATGCCTACGAGGCCATGACTTCCGATCGTCCCTACCGAAAATCCCTGCCGCGGAGCGCATCCATGAAGGTGCTGGAGGCTCAGTCGGGGTTGCAATTCGATCCGGGTATCGTGGAAATCTTTTTAACGGTGCTCAGGCACACTGCGGGGTAGCCCGGCATAAAGGGGCAGAAGAGCTCTGCCGCCCGGAAGCGGGCGGGAAACGCGAAAGAGATATGCACTCCCCGGCAGAAAATGATATTTTATAGGCTCGAATAGGACGGCCGACCGTAAGTGCGGCAGGCCGACGCCCGGGCAGGGAATATGAAACCAACCACCGACTGTTTCTGCGGTATCGATTTTCAGAGCGATTATTTCAGCGCCGTCCAGTATTCTCTCAAGGAACGGGCGATAACGCTCCTTTCCATCCAGCCTTTCCCGGCTGGAAAGCGGGCAGGGGAGTGGAAGCTCTGGCGGCGGGAGTTGAAAAACGGTAAACCGCGGCTCAAGTATTTCAGCCAGGGCATAGCCGCCGCCATTCCGGCCCAATATGCGGTTGTTAAGCTTGCGACCGTCGATGCGGATGAGCCCTCGGTCGAAGAGGCCCTCAAATGGGAGCTGGCCCAGAGCTTTGCCGGAAATCCGGACGATTTCGTTTTCGATGCCCAGGAAATGGTGGGGATTGCCACCGGGAAAACACGGACCTTCCTGCTTGCCGCATACCGGCGAAAACTGGTGGAACAGACGGCCGACATGGTGAGGAGTGCCGGATTCAAACCGCAGGCCGTCGGGCTCGATATCTTCGGCCTGATAAACGTTTTTGAGGCCAACTACCGGGAACGCTCGGCTGCGCCGTGCCTGCTCATTCATTGTGAAGAATCCGTGACCAAGCTCATCCTCTCGCGGGGAGGCGAGTTCCTCGATTTTCGCTGTTTTGATTCCAGTGGCCATGCAACCGATGAGCTCGCATTTGCAGCGGCGGCAGCTTCCGAGATCGACCGTTTCTGCCAGGGGCGCAGGCCGGAGGCCATGTTTGCAACCGGCTCATGGTTCCAGCAGGTCCTGCATCGGGAGGCATTTTTCGAAACGATACCGGGAGCCGAACTCCTCAATCCCTTTCGTGAAGTAAAATGCCAGGTCGTGATCGAAGAACAGCAGCTCAAGGAGTATTCCACGCAGCTTTCCGTTGCTGTCGGGCTGGCACTTCAACGTGCAAGTCTCTTATCCGAAGATTCTCCGCCGGATCATCCGACCCGCAGCGAGGAGCTGTCGGCATGATCTCCATCAACCTGCTCAAGCAGACCACGTACTGTCACCGTGCTCCGGGGCCTCGCCATCGGGGGGGGGCCTTCAAGATTCTCGTGATCGTTGCCGTCGGCATCGGAATCATTATCGGCAGCGTCGAAGTCATGCATCGGTGGCTTGCCAATCCCAGCCAGCCCGCCATCTCATGGCGCAAGACCGATACCGAACCTCCCAACACCGCCGGCACAGGAGCGGAGGCCATGGCTCCGAAGACGATTTCCCGGGCATTGCCGGACACCGTGCGCCGGGATACGGTGAAAGCAACTGCTCTTGCACGTGCGTTGCCGGATACGACCCGCCGGGATACGGTCAAGGCAAAGGCTGTCGCTCCGGCGAAGACGGATACAATGCGCCGTGAAACCGGCAAGGAAAAGGCTCTTGCTGCGGCGGGGAGGGACAGCGTTCGGAGGGATTCCGCTGCAATCTCCGGCTCGGTTCCCCCTGGTACTGCGGAGCGGAAACCTGCCGAACCTGCGCCGGGAGAACGGGCTGCGTGGGATATTGCCTTTGGCGACAAGGTTTTCTCCGCACTCGCCGCGATTATTCCCGACGATATCGACTTCACCGCCATTTCAATAGACAGTTTCAGCAGGCTTTCGATTGCCGGCCGGTCGCAGAACCGGGAGAGCCTCGGCAAGCTCTTCAGCGGTTTACCAAAGGGGACCTTTGACCTGGCTTCGCCTCCGGGCTCATTCATCGCGCCCGATGGCGAATCGGGGTATCGCTTCAGGATTGAGAGCCGGATTATTTATACCAGGCCTTTTCCCGCCGATTCGGTAGGGCGGGAAAAAATCCCCTTCGAAGTTGCCGGGTTTTCCGACCTGCTGAAGGCGAACGGCATTGCGCTCCGCAAAGGGCTTTTGCGGGTATCCGCAGATAATACCGGCGAATTCCGGCGGATTCGCTACTCCCTTGGCGGATCCGGGACCCTGCCGGACGTTGTGGCCTTTGTCCGCGCCGCACACGAGGCGCGCCTGCCCTGTGCCTTTCGGAGGCTTCGGCTTCTGGCCTCAGGCGAGGGAAGGGTCGAGATCGACGCCGATGTCGATTTTCTCACGCGTCAATAGCGGGCTGCCATGAATTTACGGATCGTAGCTGGAAGCCTGCGGGGAAGGGTCATCCGCCTGCCGGACGGTGACCTTGACTACCGGCCAACCCTCGGCCGGGCCCGCCAATCGATCGCCGACATGCTGGCGCCCGACCTTCCGGGAAGCGCGGCTGCCGATGTGTGCGCGGGCAGCGGCGCCTTTGGGTTTGAAATGTTAAGCCGGGGAGCGGCGATGGTGGATTTCATCGAGGAGAACCGCGTGCGCTGTTCCCGTATCCGCGAGAACGCTGCCGCGCTCGGAGTCCTTGACCGCTGTCGGTTCATCGCCAGGGATGCGGCGGCATTTGTCAGGTCGTGCTCGGAGCGGTACGACATACTGTTTTTCGATCCGCCGTACGATGAAAAGGCCTTGCCGCTCCTGGTGCCTTCCCTCGTTGGCCTCCTGACGCCGCGAGGTCGGCTGGTGTACCAGCGAAGGCGGAAGCGCGGCGAAATCGTCATTGACAGAACTAAATCCGGCGCGGCGCCGACGATAAAGTTTTTCGGCGATACCGCCGTCGAATGCTTTGGCCCCGGGGCAGACCTGCTTCCGGGAAGTTAGAAAGGAGTGTTTTCCATGCCGGTTGCGCTCTATCCGGGCACTTTCGACCCGATTACTTTCGGGCATATCGATATTGCCGTGCGGGCGACGAAGATTTTTTCCAGGGTCATTGCGGTAGTGGCCGAAAATCCCGCAAAACACCATTTCTTTTCCGCGCAGGAGCGGGTTGCCATGGTGAAGGAGGCCCTTGTCGGACACCCGAGCGTCGAAGTTATAAGCTACAGCGGCCTTATTGTCAATTGCCTCCGCGAGCAGAAGGCGACCGTGCTTATCCGCGGGCTTCGCGCGATCTCGGATTTCGAATACGAATTCCAGATGGCGTTTACCAACCGGAATATGCTCAGCGGCGCCGAAACGGTCTTTCTCATGCCCAGCGCGAAATACGTCTACCTGAACTCCACCATGGTGAAGGAGATCGCGAAGCTCGGAGGCGATGTCGCGCCGTTTGTTCCCGAGTGCGTCCGGGCTCGATTCCGGGCGAAATTCCCTGCCGCCTGATTCGGAACCTCATGCAACTGCCATTCCCTTTCAGCCGCGGCGTCAAGACGCTCCTCATCGCCACCGGCGGCATGTACGCCCTGCAGCTGTTGCCTGCGGTGGGGCCGTTTCTGATGTCCTCGTTTGCGCTCACGCCGTTCGAGGCATTCTGCCGAGGGCAGGTCTGGCGGCTTGCGTCGTACATGTTTCTGCATTCGACGCACGATTTCTCGCACCTTGCGCTCAATATGCTGGCGCTCTGGATGTTCGGCGGCGAGCTTGAGGATCGGTGGGGTACCGGGAAATTTATCCTTCATTACTTCATATTTGGAATGGGAGCGGGGTTATTCGGCGCACTGTACCTGTTCCATCCGGTAATGCGCTTCGTTCCGGTCATCGGCGCGTCGGGAGCAATTTTCGGCCTTCTCACCGCTTTTGCCGTGTATTATCCGCAGCGCGAGATCCTGCTTTTTTTCGTGCTGCCGGTGAAAGCGTGGATGCTCGTTGCCGGATATGCAGCACTTTCACTCATGCTCTCCTTCACCCAAGGTACGGCAGTTGCGCATCTGGTTCATCTTGGCGGTATCGCTGTTGCATTTGCTTATTTGAAGGCCGCTCCCGGCATCGAGGCGTGGTACCGGGTCGTTCGGGAACGATCTGAGGAGCGGGGAATGCGCCGGCGGGCCGAACTGGCCGCCGGGCGAAAGCGTTATTTCGCTGAGTGCGTCGATCCGATCCTGGAGAAAATCGCACGGCAGGGTATGGAGTCGTTGACAAAAGACGAAAAAAGGATTTTGTCGGCGGCGGGGCAGGCTGCTCGGGATCGTCTGAAGGAAAAAAAAATTATTCCGTTTGAAGCTTTTAAAAAAGGTCGATGAGTCGGTGACAGTTATAGAGGCCGAAACCGATTCCGATTGTAGCAAATGGGGTTGTTTTCCCGGCAATTACGCCGATTTTGAAGTATTTTCATGAGAAAATTAACTTTGTATTTCTGACCGTCATCGAAAGACTCCCATGACCGTTCTACGCAAGTTTCTATTAGCTGTCTTCCTGGCGGTGACCGGGCTTTTTGCCGATGGCGGTGCTCCCGGCCCGTTGGTTGTCCACTTTTTCGGCTCCTCAACCTGCGAGGAGTGCCATGAGATCCAGACGCGGCTGCTGCTGCCGCTCGCGCAGAAGTACCCGGATCGGCTGGCGCTTAAAATTCACGATCTTGAGACCGATTCCGGACTGCAACTTGCCATGACTATGGAAAAACAGTACGGGGTTAAAAAAACTTCGCCCCAAGAGCTCTTTCTGCCCGATACCTTCCTGACAGGCTATGCCGACATTATGAAATCAGGGGGAGGTTTTATTGAAGTGCGGCTCCAAAAATTGAACACCGCAAACCTTTCAAGGCTCCCGGGGGGCCAACCAGCCGCACCGGTTAACCTTAAGACCGCAATTAAGGAACGGGTAAGCATGTTCAAGTTTTTCGCGCTCTTCGGGGCGGGGTTCCTTGACGGCGTAAATCCCTGCGCCATCGCGACCATGATTTTTCTCATCTCGTTTCTCGGTACCCAGAAACGGAAACGAAGCGATGTCATCAAAATCGGTCTTGCCTTCTCGGCCACGGTGTTTTGCACCTATTTTTTACTGGGGCTTGGCGCATTCCGCATTCTCACCTATATGCAAAGCTACCGGTGGCTATCTCTCGGAATTAGGATTTTTGCGGCGAGTTTTTCCACCATTGTTGCTCTGCTGAGCATTCGGGATGCTGTCGTTTATTATCGGACACACGATACCGCTGCGATGAAGGTCCAGTTGCCCAAGCCGATAAAACTCCTCATCCACGCGGTTATTAAAGATAACCTGTCGAGCAATAAAATCGTTGTGGGCGCGGTTATATCCGGGTTCATCGTGACCCTGCTCGAAGGGGTTTGCACGGCAAAAATCTACCTGCCGACTATTGTCGTCATGACCGGAGTCGTGGGGTTCCGCCTTCTCGGCTGGCTGCTCCTCATCTTCTATAATTTCCTTTTTGTCCTTCCGCTTCTCATTGTAATGATTGCCGCAGCCTATGGTCTGAAGTGGACTCGTCTCTCGAAATTTACCCAGAATCACCTCGCGCTTATGAAGGTGCTTCTGGCACTGGTGCTTCTGGCATTGGCGACATTTATAACAATGGAGAAATAAGCGGGGTGATTCCGGAGCCCGGTGCAATGAGCGGGGGCTGCTGTTGAACCGCCGTATTTCATAATGCAAAGGCTTCTATAACCGTGCAATGACCTTTCGCACCGCTTCATGCATCTTGACGTTAGCGTCCCATATGAACACCCCGAGCGGTACCGACATCCGCACATGCTGGTCCAAACTGCGTCGCCCGGCAGCCCCATAAGGGATCTCGTCGTATTTCTTTTCAAAGTAAAAAGGTTCCTTTTCGGAACGAGGCGGTCGGAGATGCGGAGCCAGAATTGCCACCGAGCCCTCGAATCGAGCTTCGCCTGCGTCGAGGGCTTCCGAGTTTGCACTTGAAATCCGGCAGGTGATGCTGATGGAAAGGTCGGCCTTTATGCTGTCAAGGGACGAATCCAGCCAGCAGGAATCTTCGAGAAATTTTTTTATAAGAGCCCCCGACAGGAAATCTTGCGGCAGCGTATCGGCGGGATCAGGGTCGGATGCATCGAATACCAGCGAAAAGGAGGGACGGTTAATCTTAAGGAAAAAACTCTGGTTCAGGTCGTTGGCGCTTTCGATGCCGAAATCCCTGACGCCGATATGCCATCGGTTATCGAGGACCCTGCCAAGGTTGGGAGTTACATATATCAACGTCCCGTTTTTGGCGAAGGGAATAATAAGATTTTCGAAGGAAATCTGGCCCTTATTATCGGACACACCCTTCCAGATGTCGCGGCCTCCGGGAATGAAACCGGTCATGCCGAGGCCCGGAAATGGATGTCCCTCGATGGTTACGGTCATGACAGGCGGAGAATCAGCCGGCATGCCGGGCTTACCTGATAGCAACTGAGCGGATGACGCAATGGAGATCTTTTCGAGAAAACTTTTCAGCGCCGACCTCGCTGTATCGAGGAGACTCCGTGTTGTATCTCCGGGGATTTTCAGGGCTGGTCCGATATACTCCGAGGTGCGAGCGATTACCTCAACACTTTGATAGTAGATTTCCTCGTAATCGTTCCGAGAAAGAGCATTCGTAAGTCGGATCCACGAATCCGTGGCCAAAAGTTCTACCCGGTCATTATACGAGGACATCATCGTGAATAGGGAATCAGACGGAATGCTATAGGCATAGGTCCAGAAGCTTCCCTTGAGCTCCGGCAACTCTCGTGTCCGGCTGAGGCATGAATCGACGAATGTTCCGAAGAGCAGGTTGGTCAGGTTAGCGGTCGTGTCTATTTTTAAATTCTTCTCCTCATCGAGCCAGCTGATCAGGTGCACCCGGAACCGGGCACGAGCATCAGCTTTGCATTGAGCAATCTGGTCCTGGGTCAGCCACCCGGATAACTTCACCTTGGCAATTCCTGAAATATCGTTATCGAGGGCGAAACTGTGGGCAGCGGCTGCGGCAATCAAAATGGCAACACCGGTTGTGTAGCGCAAAAGATTCATGAGTATGGTGCTTTCCATGCGAGCGTACTATGTTGCGCATCCTCCGATTTATTCGTTAAGTTGTCAGCGCCTTCATCACCATCGCCGCCATTCCCTCAGCCTCATGTTCCGTTTTTGCCTCTGCGAAACAGCGCATGATCGGTTCGGTGTTTGATGCCCTGACCTGCACCCAGCCCTGCGGCAGAAGAATCTTGAGGCCATCCCTGCGGTCGATGGGTTCACCCTTGAATTTTTCGGCAAGGCGCTCGATCGCGGCGGCGGGATCGAGGCTCTGCAGCGATATTTTACTTTTAACAATTGTGTATGTCGGCCACTCCCCAGAAAGCTTCGAAAGCGGATAGCCTGTAGTCGCCATAAGCTCAATAATTACTGCGAGTGCCGCCAGACCGTCGCGGCAGTTGGTAATCGCCGGGTAGATGAGCCCGCCGTTCCCTTCACCGCCGATCAGGCAGCTGTTCTGTTCCATTCCCTCGACGACGTTGGCCTCGCCGATCTTCGTGCGGAACACCCTGATCCCGAATTTTGCCGCCACATCGTCGATAAGCATTGTGGTTGAAAGGTTGACCGCAACATTTGTTTTCACCCGGCCGAGCAGGTTGCGAAGGCAGAAAACAAGAGTCATTTCTTCTGAAATAGCAACGCCTCCGTCGCCGATGGTGGCCAGCCGGTCGGCATCCGGGTCGAAGGCAAATCCGCCCCACAGGGCCGGGTCGCTTCGGAGGAGCGTCTTAAGGCCGCCCAGATGCTCCGGGCGGGGTTCCGGATTGTGCGCGAACTGCCCGTCGAGCAGGGTATTCACCCCAACCCACGAACAGCCGAGCCGGTCGAGGAGGCGCGGAAAAACTGCGCCGGCGGCACCGTTTATGGAATCAACGGCAATCCTGATATTTGCTCCCCGGATACGCTTGACATCAACATGTGCGCAGATGCGATCAATGTGCTGCAATCCTGCATCGATGGTTTCCTGCGCCGTTTCAGGGGAGGCCAGCAATTCGGCATCGGAGGGATACCCGCCCTGTCTGAAGGCGGCATAGATCTTTTCGCACTCCCCGGCCCGGTAAAGCCGACCGTCTGCGTGAACCATTTTATACCCGTTATATTCGGTCGGATTATGGCTTGCGGTAATAATAATCCCCGCTTGCGCGCCGAGTTCTGAGACCGCAAAGCACGTCGTTGGCGTCGGCGCTATGCCGATATCGATGGGCACGCCGCCTGCGGATCGGATTCCCCTGAAAGCGGCTGCAGCAAGCGCACTGCCTGATTGCCGCGTATCCCGACCAACCACGATTTTTGGGGGGCTGCCTCTCAGGCTCGCATCCTTTGTTTGAAGGTAGGCAATGCGGGTTACAAGAAGCGGCGTCAGCGAATCGCCGAAAATTCCTCGGATTCCCGAGACAGACATCATTGGGTCGTTTGGCATGGTAACGAATGTCCTCATTCGGATTGGGGGGGGAGAATGCCGCATGGATCCTCAATACCCTAAAAATAGATAGTGGAGCTATCATGGGTTATGATGAAGGCGACGAAAAACATTGTCTTTTTCGATTACTTGTCAATTCTTGCGGTTACCTTGCCCTTATCCTGACCCTGCTGCTGGGTGAGCTTAGAACCGACCGAGCGGTGCAAAAGCACATGGTGAATATCCTTTTCAATCTGCCGCTTAGGTTTTTCCCTTATCTTTGGCTATATTCGGGCAGCACATCCCTGTTTATCACCCTGAGCTCAACTCTGCGATTTTGCAGCCTGCCTTCTTGTGTAGCATTATCCGCTTTAGGCATGCTCATGCCGTAGCCGTGAGCACTCATCCTCGGACCTAAAAGCGGGGCCACCTCTTTCAGATAATTGCGAACGGCATTGGCCCGACCCTGGCTGAGAATGACATTGTAAAGTAAACTGCCTACATTGTCGGTATGTCCGGCGACCTCAATCTGTAATTTCGGGTACTTGAGCAGCATTTTACCGATGATCTCCAGGTACGGCTTGGAATTAATCGAAAGTGCACTGTCTCCATTCTCAAAGTAAACCGCGTCAAGCGATAGCTCGCCAGTAGATAAGAGTCTTGTTTCCGCTTCGCTCCTGCCAGTCTTTTCAGCGGCAAGGAGGCTGTCCGCCTGGTTGAGGGCCAGCGAATCGGCGGCTATCCTTTTAGCCAGCGTTTCGGCGGTCGCCCTGGCTGCCAGGACGTCATAATAGGCCTTTCGCTGAATAGAATCCATTTGTGCGATCGCTTTTAGCCTTTCGGCGGATAGCGCGACCGAGTCTTCGACCGCTTTTCTGTTGAGGGCTTGAATTCGTTCGGTCGATTGTGCGCATGAATATTCGAGCGCGTCCTTTTCCCGTTCGGCCTTTTGCCTTTCAGCACGCTCAGCCTTTCTCTTTCCTTCCAGTAAGTCGTAGGAAAATGCTACTGCCAGAAATACGCGGTACGATTCGAGCGCGGGCGGATTGTTGTTGGGCCGTCCCTCCGACAACGATACGTCGACTCCCCCCATTATATTCATATTATATGGCGTGCGTACGTCAATTGATGGGGTGACCCACAGCGGATCGGTTCCAAAAGCAAGGGTGTTAAATTGGGTCCGCGAATTGATTTCCGCGCCGAGCACCAGGGGACCCAAATCCGCCTCCAGCCCTGCGCCCAGAAGAAGGAGGGTAGCCTCATCGTTGCTTGCTCCGACCACGCCGGCTTCGTTCAGGTGCAATTTTATACCGTCAGCGAGGTTGCCGAACTGAATGGTCTGCAGCAGCCGGCCTAGAAAGTTATAGCCGGCGCGGGTTTCGAGAAAATCATACCCGTCTGCTCGATACGTGTTGATCTGATTCGGCGCAGCGTCGCCGAAAATTTCTATCTGGCCGGCCATATGCAATATCGCATTATCCGGAAATGGCAGCGATCCGAGGACTCCCGCTTGGACGGCACCTGTGCCGGAGCTGTTGGCTGCGCCGGGGTCATTGCTCAAGGCAAACCCGGTCAGGGAAGCGAACAGGTCGAGGTTGGAATTGACACCCCACGAAAAGGCGGCAGTGCCCGAAAAAATGTTGGAACCGGTGATTAAAGCCGTGCTGTATCCCCTATTCTGCTGATACCAGGTCGGCATCAAATTGAAGGTAATCCGACCTGCGCCAAGCGGCTCAGCCGAGCCGACGGTGCTCAGACCCCGCAAAGCCACCTCACTGACAACAGGAGAATACTGTGCGGAACCGCTGTCGCCGGATTCAGCGGCAACCGATTTTATCGTCACCGGAAGAATGGCGAAAGCAAAAATTTCCACAATTAATCCGGTTATCCTATTTTCGAGCCTGAACATAATTACCTTCCTCCCCAGGAGTTGGGTTTCCTCCCGGCAGCCCGACGCGGGGGAATTGGTACCTGCTCCTCCTCGGTGGGCCACTCTTGTTTAACTGCTTTGCCGATGGTCCGTGGCATCTTCATCGGGGATCAAAGAGCGTAGAAATCCCTCCGCAAATAATTAGTGCCCAAGAACTGCCGACTGTTCAAGTGATGTCGCACCGGTTTTCAAGGATAGTATGTATCTGCCGAAGGGCATTGTCGCTCCCGATCGGAAACTCAGACTATGCGATCCGGCACTCTGCTCGCCATCAAGCAAGATGGTAATGAGCCGGCCCTGGATATCGAACAGCCGTAGGGAAACGTGCCCGGTGTTAACAAGATCATAATTCACCGCGCTCCCGGATATCCGCATCGATCCCTGCTTCACAAGACCGGGTGTCTTGCCGGCAACGACCGTACTACCCGAGGGGGAGATAATTACTGTACCGTTGGTCCCGACTGCGACAAACAGGTTGTTCCCCCACCCAACTCCATAGAGCCATTGCGTGGTCGGCGAAGTTCTATCAGCCCATGCAATACCGGTTGGCGAGGTCAGGATCGGACCGAAAACACCAACGCCCTCGTGCCCGACAAGCACGAATTGATTATCGGCCCAGATAATGTCGGAAAGCGTTGCTGTATCGCCCGAAACCTGATTGGTCCAGCTAAGCCCATTCGGTGAGGTAAGAATGCTTCCTTTTTCGCCGATTGCCGTGAATTCCTCACCGTTCCATATTACCGATGTCAGCATTGAGGACGTCGCACTTGTCGAGGAACTGGTCCAGGTAATGCCGTCCGGAGAGGTCAGGAGTGCCGGACCCAAGTATCCGCCGACCGCAACGAAAATTGTGGGCTGATCCCCGAAGGCTATGCCCAGGAGATCGCAGGTGCACGGCGAAACTCTGTGGTTCCAGGATACTCCGTCGGGCGAGGTTAAAATGGAACTGTTGAGGCCCACAAGGATGAATTCATTATCTGCCCAGAGTGCCCCTCGCAGAGAATTCTTGGTCCCGCTCGACTGAGGTGTCCAGCTTGCTCCGTTGGGCGAGGTAAGGGCGACTCCGGAATCTCCAGCGGCAACGAACAAGTTATCGCCCCAGGTAACGCAGAAGAGTTCTCTGGCCGTTCCTGATAATTGTTTAGCCCAGTTTTTTCCGTCAGGTGAGGTTATAATAGTACCCGAATCCCCGACCGCGACATACTCCCCGTTACCATAGGTGATTCCCCGCAACTCGGCACTTGTGCATGAACTGGTGGCAACCGTTGTCCAGGTGTTTTGTGCCACAACCACTGAGGCCAGCAGACTCATTACCGCCATGCCTCGCCAAGCAAACCCGAATGCGGAAATCGAATTTTCAGTATTCTTCATATTCTTCATACTTCCTCCTTTGTCGGAGTAGTGATAGACATATTCAAAACCCCCAAAATCCTTCAACCCAACACTGGGAACCTGCCGTTTCATTTCAATGTTACTTTTGGAACGCTTTCAGTTAATCCGGAAAACCAAATTGATTGCAGTTAAACCGCAAAATTCATACCATTGGAGGACATATATCAGATTGGTCAAGATCTGCTTCCGGCATATATAGAAAGTAACTCTATCGTGGAATACGTAGGAAGAAGGGATTCAGCGGTGCCAGTTTCTCAGAATGGGGAGAAATATTGATGAAAATGGAACTATTCCGTCCCAAAAAAACTCATGAAAGCTCTCTCCCGGATCTTGAATAATTATACGGTTGTAAGTGAAGGCGAAGTGTCCAGGAACAGGCAATTCCGGTTCATAAGGTCATGAAACCTCAACGAAATTCTATTTCTTTCCTGCCTTTATTCCACAAATTTCATCCGAACCATAGATTACAGGTTGATTGGAAGTTAAATGTGATCAATATTTGTGGCAAGTAGGTTATTATGAAATCCTTCCAATTAACAGATGTTCGGGGCCTGTGTTACGGCTGGGAAAAGGATATGGCGCACAACATCTGTGTGGCACAATACTTGCAGTTCAATACGAAAAAAATGGGCGTGGTATCTTTAATGCTCGGGATAAGGGGAGGTTGCTATGAATAATTTATTTGCATTAAAGCGACTCCTGGGAAGGTGGATTTATTCGTCGGTGCTGGCTATTCTGGGAAGCGCAGCTGCGATTAACGCTATGTGCCTGATTGATGCCATCCGGGGGGGGAGATAATTCCACAATACGGAAGTTTCTGCATGATAGTGCTGAAGTCAATGGCAAGGATATTAATGGATTCACGCCTCTAATGGTTGCGGCCGCACTGGGAAATGGAGTGGCCGTAACCCAGCTTATCGACTCCCGGGCAGACATAAATGCACAGGACCATTTCGGCCAGACGGCCCTTTTCTATGCAGCGGAGGTAGGGAACGATGCCGTTGTAGGGCTGCTTCTCGAAGCCTGGGCCTCTGTTGACAGCAGAGGCAGGAACGGCATTACCGCTCTCATGATCGCCTCGGGGATGGGGCACGAGACTGTTGTCAAGCAACTCATCGATGCCCATGCTGATGTAAATGCGCGGGTTGCTATCGGCCAGACCGCCCTCATGTATGCTTCCTATGGGGGGTATGACGGTATTGTAAAACGGTTGCTCAATGCCAATGCTGATGCAACAGCACAGGATCGATTTGGCGGAACCGCCAGCAGCATTGCTGCCTTTGAGTGCTACCGAGCAGTTGAAAAACAGCTGATCGGAGCGACAGGAACGCAGGCATCGTCCCGATAATAAGCGGTTTAGAAGAGGGTGACCTCGCTTTGCGAAACACCTATTCAAATAAATGTCGCCTTCGAAGATTTTTATATTCCAGAAGAAATTCTCAAATTAAATTTCCATAAATAATAATTGAAAACTGCTATACACAGAAATATTTGCATATTGCACCTGCAAATTGTCATTCGCATGAGGGTAGGGATTCTTGCGTAATTCGCCGGAATCCAAAGCATTTCCGGACATGTTCCAGCGATTTAGATTAAAACCTTCCTTGCGGTATTAGGGCGCAGGGTCGCAGGAAAAGAAGTACCGAACGGCGAACCGGGCAGCTAACATTTCTATCCGGTAAGGGTAGCTTTACCGCTCAATTTTCCGGAGTTTGCCGCCAGGTCCGATTCTGCAGGTACGATCTCCAATACGGGTTTTGGACGGCTAAGCTTCAGGGGAACGCGATATCATCGAGCGGCAATCAGAATGCGAAGATCATCGGTGGCCCTCGGCAGTACGCAGGCCTTAAATACTAAACCGGGGGCGGGGATACAACAGGTTCATGAGACGATAGTCGTTCCATAAGCAAAAATTCATTTGAAAAGGGGAACCGCATAGCGAGGTTCCCCCGCAACAGGCATTTCAATTAGTATTATTTCTTCGCTCCCCCGCATTTGCCATATCGCCAATCCTGAAAAGCGCATAGAGCATGGTTCCCGGGATGCCGACGATCAAGGTGATCGGGATCCAGATTGCGTTGAAAGCGCTCATCTTCACCATGTCCAGGCACACGATAATGGTAAGCAGGATATTAACACCGGCAATCAGAAGAAGGATAGCCGCGAAGCAGATCCGGCAGCGCATCGGGTGGCGAGCCATGTATTCGCCCATCATGGGTCCGCGGTTCTGCATGCAGTAACCGGCTGGCATGCACATAGGCGGGCACTGCAAGCCGCCGCGCATCATCACGCCTTGCCGGCCGGGCATGCACATTCCCTTCGCTATTTGACTTGCGCCTTGCACCATCTGCATGCTATCCTTGCCGACAGGCATCATATTCGGATTTTCCTGGGAAAAGGTCACGCAGGCAAAGGCCAGCGCCAGAATCGGTAATACCATGAATGATAACTTCATACAGCCTCCTGAGGTTAGGTGTTGCGCAATCACTGCCTATATTTTGAACGAGCAGTACCGGACGGATCCCTGCAACCCGTTAAGTGGGTCAGTTCTGTTGTTATATAGATACGCCGCGCTCCCTGAGTCATTAAAATGAGTGCTGCTTATTCGCTTCCCGGCACATTCGGAATGTGCCAATCTGTAAAGTACCCCTTCGGCATGGAATCGGCCCTTGTCTCCGACTGAAGGCGAAAAGACCATCCAGAATGCGTTAATCTACAACCTATAGTGTCCTTATCGCATCACCATACAACATACGGTAATTTTTCTCCCCAGCTTTGCCGAGCCCAGGATCGACATTTCCCCCCTTATTTTGCTCTTAAGATAAAATTCTTGTTTGAATTCCCTGAATAATTTATAATAATGGGGAACAGTGGGTTGAAATGGGTGACTTTATGCGTGGGTTTCATGGCAAATACGATTATTCCGTCGATGTGAAAGGACGGTTGAACATTCCCGCGAAGTTCCGCAAGGTGCTTCGCCCGGAAGCAGAGGAGACTTTTGTCATCTGCCGGGCGCCGGGCGGCTGCCTTCGCGCATATCCTCAAAATCAGTGGGAGTCCTATGTAGCCGAGCTGAATTCACGGCCTGAGACTCCGGAAACCCTTCGCAACAAACGTCTGTTGTACGACACCACGGCGGAGTCGACGCTTGATGCCCAGGGCAGAATTACCCTAGCCGGAAATCAGCTTGACATTGCCGGAATAAAGAGTGCGGTAACGCTTCTGGGCCATGAAACCCATATCGAGATCTGGGAGCCGGCGCGGTATGCGGCCTATCTCGAAAGCGATACCGATTTCGATACGGTGTACTTCCAATCGGTGCAAGCCGGACTCCTGAAAAAATGAGCGAGTTCTACCACGCTCCAGTCCTGCTGGAAGAAGTACTGACCCTGATTCCTCACAAGCGTGACGGCGTTTATCTCGATGGTACGCTGGGAGGAGGGGGGCACTTCCGCGCCATTGCCGGTATGCTTGATGAAAATGGCACCATGATCGGCTTGGATCGCGACAGCGAGGCTGTTGCATGGACCCTCGACCATCCGCAGCCATTACTCCCGCGCCTTATCATCGAGCAATCGCGATTTTCCGAGTTCGACCTTGTACTCAAGAAGCACGGCATAGCTGCGGTCGATGGCATTTTGCTCGACTTAGGGGTTTCCTCCCGCCAGATCGATGCCCCCGAGCGGGGATTCAGTTATATGCAGAGCGGCGTTCTCGATATGCGTATGGACCGGCAGGCCATCCCGGCGCATGAACTCATCAGAAGCGTTACTATCGATGAACTCTCGACGATCCTCCGTGAATTCGGCGAAGTGGACCGGCCGGGGCGGATCGCGGCTTTTATAAAAAAGGCAGGTATGCGCAACTCCGCAATGACCACGGCAGATTTGCGCGAGGCTTGCGCAGCAGCTGTGGACGGACCGGTTCCCGTGGCGCTTCTCGCAAAAATTTTCCAGGCTCTCCGAATTGCGGTTAACGATGAACTTGGCGAGCTCAAGCGCTTCCTTTCAAAGGTTCTGCCGATTCTCCGGACCGGCGGACGGCTCCTCGTCATTTCGTACCACTCCCTCGAAGATCGTATGGTTAAGGAGTACATGCGGGAGCATGAACGTATTTGCACTTGTCCGCCGGAACTTCCGCAGTGCCGCTGCGGAAGAAGTCCATTATTTAAGCGGATAACCAAGCGGGCGGTCCGGCCGATGGCGGCTGAAATCACTCTTAACCGGCGAAGCCGCAGCGCACGGCTTCGCGGGACCGAAAGAACCGGGGCTTCGCTATGACAATGCATCGTTACTATCAGGATTCCGCTGCGCCTGTCGTGCGCATCCGTCCTATGGTCATGCTCCTCATCGGCTTCATCTTCATCATAGCCTTTCCGCTGGTCATCGTATGGAAGCAGGCCTTTATTGCGAGTACCTCGATGCAGATCGAGTCGATGACCGATACTATCTCTGCCATGAACCGGCGCATCGCGGGTCTCGAAACTGTCTGCGGGCGCATGTCCGGCAAAGAGCGGATAGAAACCTTTGCACGCACTGTGCTCAAGCTCGACTATCCCGCCGCCGACCGGATCACCATCATTCCCTGCGATGTCCAGCCTATCAGAAAACCGGCTGAAGGTATGAACCAGCTTCTGGCCGCGGTTCGGGAGCGCCCGGCACCGAGGGAGGAAGGCGAATGAACCGGTTCCGCGCCAGGCTCCAATTAATATGCCTGCTCTTTGCTCTTGCCGGTTTATTGGTTGCCGGTCGGCTCTTTGTAGTCCAGGTGTTGCGGGGTCCGGAGCTTGCCGAGCAGAGCAGAATGCAATCGCAGGAGCGCTGCATCATTCCTGCCAGGCGCGGCGATATCCGCGACCGATGCGGCAGGGTGCTTTCGGCTAATACCCATGGCGACCTCTCCCTGACCGTCGACCTTCTCGGGGTCGCCGCGCCAGGCGCTCCATCGGTTATGAGGGCCTATCCGCTCGGAGCTGCCGCAGGGCCACTTACCGGTTGCATCGGCAAAGACGGCTATGGTCTCACGGGCGTCGAGTTTTCCTGCGACAAGTACCTGCGCGGTGAAGACGGCTGGATCATTGTCCAGCGCGACGGTCGCAACCATCGATATCGCAAAATCGGGCTTCCGAGCAAGGAGCCCCGGGCGGGCGCTGCAGTTTACCTCACCATCGATGCAGAAATTCAGAGAATTGCCGACGATGTAGTGAAGGAGTCGGTTGCCGGCCTCCATGCACATGGCGGTCGGTGCATTGTAATGGACCCGGCTACGGGCTGCATACTGGCGATGGTCAACGAGCCATCCTTCGACCCGAACGCTCCGGGCGACTGCTCGAAGCTGCGCCTGCAAAACGATTGCCTGAGCGCGATATTCGAACCGGGATCGACCTTCAAAATCGTCACTGCGAGCGCGGCCCTGCAGGAGGGTGTCAAGAAAGAGGACGATATTCTCGACGGCAACAACGGTGTTTTTATCGTGTGCAAAGAACCCATCCGGGACCACGAGCCCTACGGCAAACTGACTTTTGCGCAGGCGCTCGCTTATTCGAGCAATATTTGCTTTGCAAAGATCGGCATGGCGCTGGGCAGCCAGCGGCTTTTCCGGTATGCGACGGACTTCGGCTTCGGCTCCCGAAGCGGCATCGATCTTCCCGGCGAAGAGCGCGGCATTTTGCACCCGGTGAGTTCCTGGTCGGGCCGCACATTGGCAACCATGGCTTTCGGGCAGGAAATTTCCGTTACCCTGCTGCAGATGATGGCCGCCTATGCCGCCATTGCCAACAACGGCGTCCTTGTAAAACCGCAAATCGTCGAGAAGGTAGTCGGCGACGACGGTGCCGTGATTGAGCAAGCCTCGGTGCAGCCGGTCAGGCGGGTGGTTTCGGAGCAAACTGCACGGCGACTGTGCATGTTGTTCAAGGGCGTGGTGGACAGCGGCACTGGCAAAAAGGCCGCGATCACCGACATTGCGGTGGCGGGCAAGACAGGCACGGCCCAAAAGCTCGATGGCAAATGTTACTCCAAAACCCGGTCGTGGGCATCGTTTATCGGATTTCTGCCTTCGGATCATCCGGTGCTTCTCTGCGGGGTGGTCATCGATGAACCGGCTAATAATCTCATGGGCGGCACCGCTGCAGCCCCGGCATTTAAAAAAATCATGACCCAGATCCTCAGTCGGCCCGACCTCGATTATGCGGAAAGAATCCTTAAGTATCAGAAAAATCCGGCTCCGGCCCCGGCTGCGGGTAACGAGGCCGCGGTTGCAGCAAGTCAGCAGGTACCCGGTAAACAAGTCTTGTCCGGCGATTCCGCGACGATGCCGGACGAGGGCAATTTGGTTCCCGAGGTGTGCGGCAGGGATGCCCGAGACGCGATTAACCTTGTCAAATTGCAGGGGCTCGAACCCATCGTTGTCGGCGCCGGCATCGTTTGCCGCCAGAGCCCGGCGGCGGGCATGCGGTTTCCTCTGGCGCGCGCCTGCACACTTATCTGTGCCTATGGAGACCGCCAAGCGGCACGCTGACCATGAACTTCGAAGCCCTGCTGAACAAATCCGGAGTGCCGATCCTTGCGCAGGGGAACTCCCTCGGCGCGGTCGAGATCGCAGGTATTGCCGCCGACTCACGGTCGGTCAAGGTCGGCGACCTCTTCGTGGCAATTCCAGGAACAAAGATTGACGGCACCGCATTTATCGCCGATGCAGTAGCGAAGGGTGCCGTTGCAATAGTCGGCGAACGGCCGGTTGCAGGCACAACCGTTCCCTGGGTGCAGGTGGCACATGTGCGGCAAACGCTCGGGCTGCTGGGCGCAGCGTTCTGGGACGTGGCGATCGACAATTTTGAGCTGATCGGCATTACCGGGACAAACGGCAAGACCACGGTCGCTCATCTCTTCCGCAAACTTTATGAGCTGCGATATGGCCCCGAGGGCGTCTGGATGTTCGGCACCATCGATTACATGCTTGGTGGGGTGCGAGCTGCGGCGGCGCACACGACGCCTGAATCGCTCGATATTTTCAGGCTTCTCGGCGGAGCGACCGTCAGGCCGAAGGCGCTGGTCATGGAAGTATCGTCCCATTCCCTCTCGCTCGATCGCATCGGCGGGCTCTCCTTCGACTGCGCCGTGTTCACCAACCTGACCCAGGATCATCTTGATTTCCACGGCACCATGGAGCAGTACTACCTTGCAAAGAAGCGCCTCTTCACTGATTACGCGAAAAAGGGCGCCCGGCGGATCGTAAACATCGACGACGCCTGGGGTCGCCGCCTTGTTGGGGAGACCGGACCGGAGGGAATTTTGACCTATGGAAAGGCCGCAGATGCCGATATCCGGATAGTCAACTTTTCCTGTACCTGGGAGGGAACAAGTGTCGAGCTTCTTGATGCTGGCGAACTTGTTACTATCGCATCGCCTCTGCGTGGCGCCTTCAATGTCTATAATATGTCCGCCTTCTACGCCGGCGCCCGGTCCTTGTCGATAGACGCTCCGTCAATTGCTGCCGCATGCGCCGGAGTAGCCATTGTGCCTGGGCGGATGGAAGTCGTGCCGCTTAACGCCCCATTTGCCGTAGTGGTCGATTATGCTCATACGCCAGACGCTCTTGTCAATATACTGCAGGCGGTTCGACCCATGACCGTGGGAAGAATCATCTGCGTATTCGGCTGTGGCGGCGACCGCGACCGTACCAAAAGGCCGATTATGGGGCGCGCGGTGGCCGACTGCGCCGATGAGGCGATCGTAACTTCCGATAACCCTCGCTACGAAAAGCCCGAGGCGATCATTGCTGAAATTCTCGCCGGAATGCCGCTCGACATCCCCCACAGGATCATTATCGACAGGAAAGAGGCTATATACAAGGCACTGTCGCTTGGCAAGGCGGGTGACTGCATCGTCATAGCCGGGAAGGGCCATGAAACGTATCAGGAGGTTGCCGGCGTGCGCCACCCCTTCGATGACCGCGAAATAGCGATTACGCTCTGGAACGGAATGATAAATCATGCGTAAACCACACGACGATACTCCCCACCCGCTCACGCTCGGCGATTGCATCGTCTGGGGCCGCGGCGTGTCGTGCCTCTCTGCGTCCGCGCAAAAAAAGGTTGTGCCCGAGGTACAGAATGACTCGCGTCGTGTTACGCCCGGCGATGTCTTCGTCGCTATTGCAACCGACAAGGATAACGGGCATCGTTATGTCGGCGCAGCATTCGAAAAGGGCGCGGCTGCTGCCATCGTAGACAAACGCGCAGCAGTGGAGTGCTCCCTTCGCGACCGGTTGAAACTCATCGCAGTCGCCAATCCGCTCATAGCGGTTCAGCGGATCGCGGCGCACTACCGGCGCGAAATTGGATGCCTCATCATCGGCGTTACCGGGTCGAGCGGTAAGACAACCACCAGGCACTTCATTTCGTCGGTACTCGGGGCGGTGTATCCAATAGGTGAAACGCGGTCCAACTGGAACAATCATCTCGGTGTGCCCCTGAGTCTCTTAAGCTTTGCAGGTGACGAGTGGGCGGGCGTTATTGAAATGGGTGCGAACCACCGGGGAGAGATTTCCCTGCTTTCGAAGATTGCGGCTCCGGACATTGCGGTTGTCACAAACATCGGCTATGCTCATGTTGGCCTTTTCGGGAGCCTGGCCGACACGACTGCGGCGAAATTCGAAATCCTTGACGGCCTCAATACAAAGGGCGGGTTCCTTCTCGCAAACGGCGACGACGCGAGAGTCATTGCGGCGGCGAAAAAATCCGGAGCAACGACGATTTTTTTCGGCTGCAGCCGCCGGTGCGCAACTCGTGCCGAAAAAATCCGGTTCAATCCGGAAAATGGCCTTGCATTCGAGGTTGACGGCTACGCATTCCGCCTTTCGGTGCCGGGTCGCCACTTTCTGTACAGCGCCCTGCCGGCGATCTTCCTCGGGCGACGCTGCGGCATTCCGGACGAGACTATCGCACAGACCCTCGCTGGGCTCAAACCCGTTGCCTTGCGCGGTGCTATTACAAAAAAGAATAGGGTCGCATTCATTCTCGATTGCTACAACGCCAACCCATCTTCGATGAAGACGGCGGTGGAACAGCTCGCTGCTGCTGCGCCGGCCAAAAAGCGGGCTGCAGTGGTGGGCGACATGCTTGAGCTCGGTCGCTATGCGCCCCGTCTGCACCGGGAACTAGGGGTTTTGCTGGCTCAAAACGGTGTGACAAAAATAATTGCAGTCGGACGGTTTTCGGCCGAGGTCGCTGAGGGCGCTATTAAGGCGGGAGTTGCGCCGAAGTCGATTGTTACAGTAGAAACCGCCGAAGCGGCCGCGGCGCCGCTCAGGCGCCTGACGGCAGAAGGCGATACGGTGCTGCTCAAGGGGTCGCGCAGTGTGCATTTGGAGAGGGTCTATGAAACCTTCTGAAAAATTCGATCTTCGGGTAACCTTTCCGCATCGTGTGGGAATTGTCGGCGCCGGTCGCAGCGGGATTGCTGCAGCCCGTTACTTCAAGTCAAAGGGCACCGGCGTTTTCATAAGCGATTCGTCGGCTCAGGAACTTTTAGCGGCAACGCTTGCGCAAAGCGGGCTCACAGAGATGCCGCATGAGGCAGGAGCGCATACTGCGGCGCTCCTGCAGAGCGACCTCATCGTGATTTCGCCGGGAGTGCGGTCCGACCTGCCGATCCTGGCACAGGCGCGCGAGCGGGGAATTCCGGTGTGGTCGGAACTCGAACTGGGCTTCCGCGCCAGCGATGCCGTTTTTTTGGCGGTAACCGGCTCCACCGGCAAGAGCACGGCCGTTTCGCTCCTCGGTGAAGCCCTCAGGGCGGGGGGCAGGGTGACGGCAGTCGCCGGGAACATCGGCATTCCGCTTGTCAGCGTTACCGCCGGACTACCGCGGGACGCCGTTGTTGCCGCCGAGGTATCGAGCTTTCAGCTCGAAACGATCGAAAGGTTCCGACCCCTTGCTGCCGCGGTGCTCAATCTGCTCAAGAACCATCTTGACCGCTACCGGAGTGAAGATGAGTACTACGATGCGAAGAAACGAATCGCGGAAAATTTCACCAAGGATAACTTTCTGGTGCTGAATATTCACGATGTCAAACTCACAGCATGGGCGGACACGATGAACAAACGGACCAACGTGATCTTCTATGGGCATATGCCCGGCGCCAACGACAGCTTCTGGTACGACGAAGGCATAGGAAAGATCCGCTATCGCTTCGGCGGCGTGCAGGGGACTATCCTCGATGTCAAAGATATGGTACTTGGAGGACGCCATAATTTCGAAAACGCAGCGGCAGCGGCAGCGTTGGCCAAGATTGCAGGGATAGCCGATGCTGCTATCGGCCAGGGGCTGGCGGGCTTCCGCGGCCTGGAGCACCGTCTCGAATTTGTCGCTGAACACGCCGGCGTTCGCTACTACAACGATTCTAAATCCACGACTGCCGAATCGGTACTGTGCGCAGTGGCTGCTTTCAACGGCGGTGTGCACCTCATTGCAGGCGGCAGGGACAAGGGATGCGATTTTTCGCTGGTGAAATCTGCGCTTTCCCGCCATGCCGTCGACGTCTTCCTGATCGGCGAAGCCGCCGGCAGGATGGAAGCCGAATGGCGGGGGATCGTGCCGATTTACCGGTGCGTCACGCTCGAAGAGGCGGTCCTGGCCGCCACGCACCGCAGCCTTCCGGGCGATGCGGTTGTGTTTTCACCGGGATGTTCGAGTTTCGACATGTTTGCCGATTACGAGGACCGCGGGAATCGTTTCAAGACGATTGTCGCCGCATTGACCGGCGAAAGGATTGTCCGGTGAACACCGGGCGCGAAAACATGGACTGGCCGCTGTTTGCGGCGATCCTGCTCATGCTCGGGTTCGGCATCGTGCTGGTCTACAGCTCTTCGTTCGCGTTATCGCAGAACAAGTACGGAGGACCGGACTACTTCCTTGCCCGCCAGAGCATCAGAGCGCTGGTCGGCATTGCTTGCTTTATGATATGTATAAATGTTGATTATCACCGCTGGGGCCGCTTGAGCGGGATACTCTTCTTGGCCTCGATCATTCTTCTGGCTGCACTGTTCGTCCTGCCCTCGCACCATGCAATCAATGGGGCAAGGCGCTGGCTGAGCCTCGGGCCCCTGCAGTTCCAAGTTTCGGATATCGCCCGGATCGCCCTCATTCTTTTTCTTGCCCGTAAATGTGAACAGGCCGGGGGCGAAATGCGACGGCTTAAAACAGTCGTAAAATTGCTGGCGCTCACCGGCATCGTCTGCGGTCTCATCCTTGCCGAGCCGAATTTTTCGACAGCCGCTATCGTCGGCGTAATCGCTATGGCGATCCTTTTTATATCGGGGGCAAATCTGGCGCATCTCGGCGCCATCGTGCTGCCCGCAATCCCTGCGGCGGTGGGACTGGTGTTCATCGCTCCTTACCGCCTGAAGCGGTTGAAAAGTTTTCTCGACCTTGCCGACCACCGCGGTGACTCCGGCTACCAGTCGTTCCAGTCGCTCGTTGGTCTGGGGAACGGCGGCCTGTTTGGGGTTGGACTTGGCAAGGGAGAGCAGAAATTCTTCTATTTGCCCGAGCCGCATACGGATTTCATTGTGTCGATCCTCGGTGAAGAGATCGGTTTCATCGGGCTCCTCGCTGTCGGCGCTGTCCTCGCGTTCATCGTGTACCGGGGCATGAAGATCGCCTCCCGCGCGCCCGACCGCACGGGGCAGGTGATGGCATTCGGATTTACCGCCGCCATCGCGATGTATGCAATTATCAATGCAAGCGTCGCAAGCGGGCTTATACCGACTACCGGTGTTCCCATGCCTTTCCTCAGTTATGGAGGGATGAGTTTAATATTTACAATGAGCAGTATGGGAATTGTCCTCAATATTTCGAGCCGGTCGAAAGCCGGACTGTCGTTGGTTAATGGAGGAGGAAAGCATGCAACATTTTAAGAAGCGCATCCACCTCGTAGGAATCGGAGGCGCGGGCATGAACGGGCTTGCCGAACTTCTTCACTGTTACGGCCACGTCGTTACCGGCAGCGATCGGGTCGCCTCTGCAACCACTGCACGTTTGGAAGGCATGGGCATCCCGGTCCAGACCGGGCACGAACCGCGACTTGTAAAGAATGCGGAACTGCTCATTTACTCAAGCGCCATCCGCGCGGAAAATCCCGAACGGATTTTTGCCCGCGATCACGGGATTGCCGAGCTGCGCCGTGCTGAAGCTCTCGGGCAGCTCATGCGGACATTTTCCACCATCTGTATTGCGGGCACTCATGGCAAGACCACGACCACCTCGCTGGTCGGCGCCATTCTCACCGAGGCGAATCTTGAGCCAACGATCATGGTTGGCGGGACACTCCAGCGCGACCAGGCTCCCCTTGTTATTGGAAACGGCGCGATAATGGTGGCGGAGGCAGACGAATACGATCGTTCGTTTCTAGCCATGTATCCAACCATGGCGCTCATTACCAATATCGATAAAGACCATCTCGACTGCTATGCCGACCTTGACGATATTAAGGACGCATTCGTGGCGTTCGCTGCGCGGCTTCCTTTTTACGGCGAGCTCGTGTGCTGCATCGACGATACGGGCGTGCGCGACATCCTGCCGCGGCTCACCCGTTCGTTTGTCACTTATGGCAGCGCGCCGGGGGCGGATTATTCGGCCCGCTCTATTGTGTTCAGCGGAAACGGCTCTTTATTCGATGCCTTCTGCAAAGGAACGAATCTCGGTCGGGTCACTCTCGCCGTGCCGGGCATCCATAACGTCGTGAACGCCATTGGGGCACTTGCAGCCGCACTGGAGATGGGCGTCGGTTTTGAACCGGCCCGAAGAGCGCTTGCGGAATTCGGCGGAGTCAAGCGGCGTCTCGAAGTAATTGGGCGCGAGCGGAATGTGACGGTAATCGACGACTATGCGCACCACCCGCGCGAAATCGCGGCAACTCTCGAAGCAGCCCGGCTGGGTGGCTACTCCCGCATCACGGCGGTTTTTCAGCCGCATTTGTTCACCCGGACGCGCGATTTTATGAGCGATTTTGCCGAGAGTCTTTCAAAAGCCGACCGAGTAATCGTTACCTCAATCTACCGTGCGCGCGAGGAACCGATACCCGGTGTGTCGGCTGAAACCATCGTCGGTAAACTTCGTCACCTTGGCAAAATCGATGTTCACTACTGCGCTGAGGCAGCCGACCTCGTTCCTATGATTGTCGAGGGTGCCGTTGACGGCGAGGCCGTCCTACTCATGGGAGCCGGAGACATTACCGAAAGTTCCGGGCCAATACTGGAGGCTCTGCGGCATGGGTAAACGAATCGGAGCCAACCGGAGGCGTCGCACGCGAACCGTATCCCGGCGGGGACGCTACGTTCTGGTCGCGACGGTTTTGCTTGCCACAGCTATCGGTGTTGCGGTCCGCATGGTGCCGCTTCTGCATGCCGGGAGCGGCGCTCAATGCATTGCAGTATCAATCGAACGGATCTTCCGTCCGCACGAATCGGTCGTGACGGGGTTGAAAGTTGCAGGAAGCGGGCATGTCACGGCAGGGGAGGTCATTGACCGTCTCGGTCTCCATCTCCCGATGGTGTATTCTCGGATGAATAAAATGCTCCTGAATGGATTGCCGCGGGTCAGCCCGTGGATTGCCGGAGCAAAACTTGACGGGCCGCGCGAAGGGGTCCTCACGGTAGTAATTGCCGAAAGAATACCGGTGGCAATGGCGGCAAAGCCGGCGGTCTGCTTTGTCGATTCGGAAGGGGTGTATATCCCCTTCGATCCGCATGTGGGCGGACACCTGCTGCTGGTCTCAGGGTTGCGCGATTCGGGTGGGGCAGATTTGCCTCGTTTGATCGGGAACGATCGCTGGCAGATGAACCGGCTGCTTCACGGCCTCGCAGCATTCGACCCCGGCATTGTTTCCCGAGTTACCCAGGCGAACTTCGGTTCCGGCGGAGCGGTTTCCCTGTGGCTTGAAGGCAGTCCAACCGAGATAGCGTTCGACGGAAATAACCTATCCGCAGGGCTGGAGCGACTGGTTGAGCTCCTGCCATCGGTGCGCAGCGATTCAGGGGTGCCGGCAAAGATTGATCTTTCATGCCGCAATCTTGCTTTTATAACGACCGGCGTGAATGCCGGCGGGGGTGCGGGCAAGGCACGACTCAAGGGATAGCTTTTCAATAGTTGTGGAGACAGCACTCATGAAACAGAATATCATTGCCGGGCTGGACATCGGCACCACTAAAATCGCCTGCATCATCTGCGAGATGGCCACCGCCGGGGAGCCGAAAATCATCGGCGTCGGGGTAAGCCGGTCCGAAGGACTGCGCAAGGGCGTGGTGGTCAATATCGACAAGACTGTGCAGTCGATCCAGAAGGCGGTTGAGGAAGCCGAACTTATGGCCGGAATAGATGTCGACGCCGTATGGGTCGGCATCGCGGGTGACCATATCCGCGCTATCAACAGCCGCGGAGTCGTGGCCATCTCGCGGCCGCAGAATGAAATTTCGGAGATCGACGTAACACGGGCGATCGATGCCGCGAAGGCGGTTTCCATTCCGATGGACCGGGAGATCCTGCACGTGATTCCGCAGGAGTTCGTGGTTGACGACCAGAAGGGTATCAAGGATCCGGTTGGAATCTGCGGCGTAAGGCTCGAAACCCAGGTCCACATAATCACGGGTGCAGTCACGAGCGCCCAGAACATCTTCCGCAGCGTCGACAAGGCGGGTCTCCGGGTTATCGACCTTGTTCTCGAACCGCTCGCTTCCTGCTATGCGACGCTCGACCGGGATGAAAAAGAGCTCGGCGTGGCACTCATCGATATGGGCGGCGGCACGACCGATGTTGCGATTTACTTCGATGAAAGCATACGACACACTGCCGTAATCGGGCTCGGCGGAAAAAACGTGACCAGCGACATCGCCATCGGCATCCGTACCCCGATTGAACGGGCTGAGGAGATCAAGAAGCAGTACGGCTGCGCGCTGACATCACTGGTCAAGGGTACCGATTTCATCAGCGTTCCCGGCGTGGGCGGCCGGGAGCAGCGCGAAGTCTCGCGCGCGGTGCTGGCTTCCATCATCGAGCCGCGAATTGAGGAGATTCTCTCCCTGGTCCTGCGCGAGATTCGGAAGACCGAATTCTGCGATATGCTTGGCGCCGGCGTGGTGCTGACCGGCGGCGCGGCGCTCATGGACGGCATCAAGGAGCTTGCGGAGAAGGTGCTTGAACTGCCGGTCAAGATCGGCGTGCCTGCGGGATTCGGCGGTCTCACCGAGGCGGCAAAGACCCCTGTCCATGCTACCGGCGTGGGCCTGTGCCTGTACGGCATCGAGCAGATGAACAAGGCGGGCAAGGGCAGGAGAGGGGGAAAATCCCTTGGCGGGGACGACTCGTTCAGGCGGATTCTCTCGAGAATGCAATCATGGGTAAAGGAGTTCTTTTAAACCAATAGATAGCTAATTGTTAAAAATCCATAAACTTTTTCCGGGAGGGCACAATGGTTTTTCAGATGGATGAGCAGTTCACGATGGTGGCGAAGATGAAGGTGATCGGGGTCGGTGGAGCGGGCGGCAATGCGGTGAACCGTATGGTGGATGCAGGGCTCGCGGGTGTCGAGTTCATTTCCGTAAATACGGATGCCATGGCGCTTGATAATAACAGGGCGCCGCACCGGATCCAGATCGGCGAGCGCATTACCAAGGGACTTGGCGCAGGAGCCAATCCCGACATCGGCCGGCAGGCTATGGAGGAGGACCGGGACAAGATCGCCATGGCGATCGAGGGTGCGGACATGATCTTCATCACCGCCGGGATGGGCGGCGGCACCGGGACGGGCGGCGCTCCGGTCATTGCGCAGATTGCCCGCGAAATGGGCATCCTGACCGTGGCGATCGTCACGAGGCCCTTCCTGTTCGAAGGAAAAATCCGGGACCGCAATGCAAAACGCGGCATCGATGACCTTAATAAGTCCATCGATACCATCATTCTCATTCCCAATCAGAGGCTCCTGACCATCGTCGATAACAAGACCTCGCTCATCGACGCATTCAGGACCGCCGACGATGTTCTTTACCAGGCGACCAAGGGGATCTCCGACCTCATCGCCGTTCACGGTCTTGTCAATCTCGATTTTGCCGACGTCAAAACCATTATGAGCGGCATGGGCGAAGCGCTTATGGGCACCGGGTGCGGCGAAGGCGATGCCGAAACGCGTGCCGCGATCGCTGCCGAAGCCGCCATCCACAATCCGCTTCTTGACGATATCTCCATCATGGGCGCCAAGGGCATCCTTATAAACGTTACCGGTGGTACCGATATGACGCTCTTCGACGTTTCGGAAGCGACGCGCCTGGTCAACGAGGCGGTCGGCGAGGATGGCGATACCAATATCATTTTCGGAGCGGTTGCAGATCCGACCATGAATGGAAAAATCCGCGTCACCGTCATTGCGACCGGATTTAACGAACAGAGCATGGTGAAAAAGCGCGAAGATCGCAGTATGCTGCTGAACATTCCCGGCATTAAGAAAGATGCTGAAAAGAGCGCAGAGCAGATGAGCATGCCGTTGCAATACCCTTTGCGCCAGGAGCGGGCCGAAGAGGTCCGGATTGCAGCGGAGGATGCTCAGCCTTCTCTGGAAACGGAGGTCATGGCGGAGTCACCTGTCGTCGCGACGTCTCCGTCAATGACCGGCGCACCTGCGCACTCCCCGACAATCGAATTCCCTCCTTTCTTAAAGCCCGAAGCGATGCGCCGGGAGCAGCGTGTCTACATCAACCGGGGGACAGTCATGACTCAGTACGAAGACGATACAGATGTTCCGACCTTTTTGCGAAAGCAAATGCAGTAGGGTTAATCGGTGAATCGGGGTGCGCAGCGCGCATCCCGATAGTGGAACCTTTGCACAAAGGAGGGGGGTTGCAATGGGAAAACTTGAAGAGCAGATGATCCGGAAAGCGATCCGGCGACATACCACCATTGTTCCGTGCGATTCGAGAAAGAGCTTCGACAGGAGTTTTACACGGGCGAGCGGACGGATGGTATTCTGGTACAACAGCGCGGACAACAGTACGCATGTGGTCATTGCAAAAATCCCTCCCGGCCGAAAAACGCCCCCAGGGAAACCTTCCGGAGGGACTAAACACCAGGGCCGTTCAGCCGGGAGGCCAGTGAAGCGGGCGGCCACTAAGAATGTGCACATGGAGGTGCGGCACTGATTGACCTGCTTTTTCGCCGGAATTGACCACGAGCCGGTAACCGTGCCGGCTCAGGTCTTCCTGTTCAACCGCCTTGCCGATTCCGGCGAACAGGTCGGAAAACAGCGACGCCTCGGCGGCGGGCACCTCATGGATAGCGGCATAATGTTTTTTGGGCATCGCCAGGAGGTGCACCGGGGCCTGGGGATTGTTGTCACGGATTACCAGAACATCGTCATTTTCGTAAACCGGCGATACGGCAATTTGTTTTGCAATGATTTTGCAGAAGATGCACTCGGGCATGCGGTGTTCCTCCCCCCTGTATAAATCAAATCCTTTAAACCACATTTCGGTTAGAATATAATAAAATGGGGGACTGCTCCGGTCGTTAATGATTCTACCGATGCAACGGGCTATTATGGAATTGAGCTCGTGGCGCCGTGGGTCGTGGTGGAAAGCCTTTCCGTTATTATTGGCTTCTCCGGCAGAAAGGCTCCCGCTTCGGGCGATCAAATCGAAGATGCTGCCTGAGCCATAGTTCCTGAAGGGACCATCCCCCCATTGCCCATGCCATGAGCAGAGGGTATTTTTTGCATCGATGAAAATTGTAGCGAACAACCGTAAGGCTTATCATGACTACGAGATCCTTGAACGTCTCGAATCCGGCATCAGCCTTACCGGCGCGGAGGTAAAGTCGATCCGGTCGGGAAAGATCAATATTACCGAGGCCTTTGCCCAGTGCATGGGAGGAGAGATATTCATCAATAACCTGCATATTTCTCCGTATGTCCGGCAGGGGATGTATGCGCCGGACCCGCTGCGAAAGCGGCGGCTCCTGCTGCACCGGAAAGAGATTATCCGTCTGGCTTCCGAAGTGCATCGAAAAAAGCTGACGCTCATTCCGCTTTCGCTCTATTTCAAGGAAAACCAGTGGGTGAAAATCGAGCTGGGACTCTGTCGCGGCCTGAAGAAATACGACAAGCGGGAAAAGGCCGCCGCGGAAGAGTCGAAGCGCAGTCTTGCCCAGTTAAGGAATCTTCGAAACCGGGGATGAACGCGCTCCTGGTGTTGCTTGTCGCAGGGATGGCGACCGCTCTGTCGGCGGGAACCGGTTCGGGCGATATTACGGTGCATGAGATGCCTTCAGGCACAATAATTTCGCTTCCGGCAGCCACGGTAGACGAGGAACGGTATGCCGCGGTGCCGGCATATTTCGAGCTGCTCGGCTTTACCTGGCAGTGGGATTCCGGAAGTCGCAAGCTCACCTGCATGCGCGGCAGCAAGCGGTTCGTATTCCTCCAGGATATCTCCTATTTTTTTCGCGATAGTTTGGTGGTTGCGCTCAGGCAGACCCCGGTGCGGAGAGGGCCGACCCTGTACCTGCCGCTGTCGGTGCTCCTTGAAATCGGCCGGACCATCCAGGGGTATACTCTTACCTTCGATGGGGCGCAAAGTTTGACCGTGGAAACCATCGAACCGGCATTGGCGACCCCTTCCCCGCGGACCGGCTCGGCGGCGCTGTCGCCTGAAGGCGCGGTAACCGGCTCGATCCGTACCCTGGTCATCGACGCCGGGCATGGCGGCTTCGATCCGGGTGCGCTTGGTCCCGGAGGGGTCAGGGAAAAGGACATCACCCTTTCGATCGCGCTTCTGGTCCGGGATATCCTCAATAAAAATGGAAACCTCAAGGTTTATCTGACACGGGACAGCGACGAATTCGTCGGGCTCAGGGAGCGGACCAGAATGGCAAACCGGTTGAAGGCCGATCTCTTCATCAGCATCCACGCCAATGCCATGCCGGGTTCGCAAAAAAATAAAGATGCGGCGAAAGGGTATAAAGTTTATTTTCTCTCCGAGGCGAAAAATGAGGCCGACAAGCTGGTGGCCATGCGCGAAAATGCGGTGGTCGAGCTCGAAGGTCCCCGCCGCGGCGGGGAATTGCATGATGTGCTTACCGACCTGGCCGGGAATGAATACCTTCGCGAGAGCCAGGAGCTCAGCATTTTGCTTGACCGGCAGTTCGAAGCCCGGCTGTGCAGGAAGATCGGCCGCCTGCAGGAGGGGATCGGGCAGGCTAATTTCTGGGTGCTCAACGGCGCCTACATGCCGTCGGTCCTCATTGAAACCGGATTCGTCACCAATTCGTCCGATGAGAATCATCTGACCGAGCGGCCGTTCCAGCGGACGATGGCTGAGGCTATCTGCGGCGCGATACTTAACTTTAAAAAGAAATATGAAAAAGGATTATGAGCGATTCTCGTCCTATCGGCGTTTTTGATTCCGGGCTCGGCGGCCTTACCGTGGCCCGGGAGATTTTCAGGCTCATGCCCGGGGAGAAAATTATATACCTCGGCGATACCGCGCGATGCCCGTACGGCGGGAGGTCTGAGGAAACCATCAAGACCTTCGGCATCCAGGATGCGCGGCTTCTGACCGATTATGATGTCAAGCTTCTCGTGGTTGCCTGCAATACGGTTTCAGCCGTTGCGCTCGACCTCATCGCAGCAAGCTGCAAGGACGTTCCGGTCATCGGGGTCGTGATTCCCGGGAGCCGTGCCGCAGCCCGCCGGACCGCGGTGCGCAAGGTCGGCGTCATCGGAACCGCGGCGACCATCCGTGCCGGCGCCTATACGCGTGCGATCCAGGGCTTCGATGCCGCCATCAAAGTGTACGGCAAGGCATGCCCGCTCTTCGTGCCGCTGGTCGAAGAGGGGCTGCTCGACCACGAGATCACCCGCCATGCCGTCCAGTACTATCTCGCCGAGGTTCTCGATTCCGGCGTTGACTGCATTATCCTCGGATGCACCCATTATCCGCTCCTCATGCAGACAATCCAGGAGATGGTGGGAACGCGGACGCAGCTTCTTGACAGCGCTCTCTGGACTGCCCGTGAGGTATTCGAAATTCTGAAGTCGCTTAACGGTCTTGCGGCGGGCAAAACCGGCGGGTTTTCCGAGAGCCGGTTTCTCGTGACCGATTATACGCCGCATTTCAAGGATCTTGCTTCCCTCTTTCTCGGCGCCGAGATACCATCCATCGAACAGATCTCCCTGGAGAAGCTGACAAAACCATGTTCTACCGTTCCGGCAGCCGCATGAAAAACCAGTGGGACGAGGCGGGTATCGCCCTGGGGGTACGGTATCACCCTCCGGACGTCCCCTTACCGCCGCAGCGGGCCTTCCATATTGACCGTTGCGGCTTGAACGCAACGACGCGCCGGCGCCCCCATGGCGGGGCGATACCGCAATACTGCTAAATCCGAAAGTGAGGTTTGCATGTCGGGACATTCCAAATGGGCAACAATCAAGCGTTCCAAGGGAAAGACGGATGCCGCACGCGGCAAGCTTTTCAATAAATTCATCAGGGAAATCACCGTCGCGGCGCGTATCGGCGGCGGCGACATAGAGTCCAACCCCCGCCTGCGCTCGGCGATCCAGGGCGCGCGCACGGCCAACATGCCGGGTAAGAATATAGAGAGCGCAATCCAGAAGGGAACCGGCCAGCTCGAAGGCGTTAACTATGAGGAAATCACCTTCGAAGGGTACGGACCGGGCGGTATCGCGGTCGTCGTCGAATGCCTGACCGACAATCGCAACCGGACCGTTTCGGAGGTGCGTCACGCGCTCACCAAGCACGGCGGCAATCTCGGCCAGACCAACTCGGTCGCGTGGATGTTCAAGTCCAAGGGCATCATCCGCATCCCGAAGGATGCCATGCCCGAAGATGCGCTCATGGAGCTCGCGCTCGAAGCCGGGGCCGAAGACATGGCGCTCCAGGAGGACGAGTTCGAAATAACCACGGCGTTCGAAGCATTCGAAACCGTGCGCAAAACGCTCGAAAAAGCGAACCTGAAGCCGACGTCGGCCGAAATCAGCAAGATCGCGGACAACCCGGTGACCGTGGAGGGCGACAATGCCGCCAAGGTGCTGCGGCTGCTCGATGCGCTTGACGAGCTCGACGACACGCAGCATGTCTACAGCAACTTCGACATGAGCGAAGAAACCATGGAGAAGCTGGAAAAGGAATAGCCTCGCCATGATCATATTCGGCATCGATCCGGGTACGGCGGTCACGGGCTTCGGCGTAATTGAAGCCCGCAACAATGCGGTCGCGCAGGTTGACTGGGGGGTCATAACGACCCGGCCCGATGCGCCCCTTGCGGAGAGGCTCCTGGTCATCTACGACGGGATCGAAGGGTATATCGCGCGCTACAAGCCGGAACGGGTGGCCATCGAGCAGGCGTTTTACGCGAAGAATGTCCACACAACCCTGCTTTTAGGCCATGCGCGCGGGGTGCTCATGCTCGCGGCTGCAAAGGCCGGGGCCGACATTGCGGAATACTCGCCGCGGGCGATCAAGAAGGCGATAACCGGCAACGGCGGCGCGGAAAAATCCCAGGTCGAGTACATGATCCGCATGATCCTGTCGCTCGGGACCACCCGGAAGCCAAGCGACGCCTTCGACGCTCTCGGGGTAGCGGTGTGCGACTTTTACCACAGCGGTTTGCGTTCCCTGACGCTCGCAGCGGGTAAGGCGGCATCATGATCGATTTCATCCGGGGAATCGTTGCTGAAAAAGAGCCGACCCTCGCGTCCATCGACGCCAACGGCGTCGGGTATGAACTGCTCATCACCCTTTCCACCTACGAGAAACTGCCGTCGGTCGGCTCCGAGGCGCGGCTCTTCACGCACTTTTACGTGCGCGAGGACATGCAGAAACTCTACGGGTTCCTGACCAAGGCGGAACGGGAGATCTTCCGGCAGCTCATCGGCGTCAGTTCGATAGGCCCCAAGACCGCCATCTCCATTCTCTCCAAAATCTCGCCCGAAGAACTCGTCAAGTGTCTCGCAATCGGCGATCCCTCGCGGCTCACGAAAATCCCCGGCGTCGGGGCGAAAACCGCGGAGCGGCTCATCCTCGAACTGCGCGGGAAGCTTCGGGCCGGACCCTTCGAGGGGAGTGCGGCGGGCGGGATTCACGCCACCGGGCCGGTGGGCGCGGGCAACGAGGCGTGCGAGGCGCTCCTGTCGCTCGGGTACAATGAGAAACAGGTATTCAAGGCCATCGAGTGCGTCCGCCAGGTCGCTCCCGACAAGGAGATGCCGGTTGAGGAGTGGATACGCAAGGCATTACAGGTGATATAATGGACGAATCCGACCGCATCGTATCCGGCAAGCTGCACGGCGAGGACGACGACCGCATCGACGCGACGCTCAGGCCCGAGCATTTCGCCGACTTCATCGGCCAGGAGTCGATCAAGGCGAACCTCGGCATCTTCGTCGAGGCTGCGCGCAGGCGGGGAGAGGCGCTCGACCACATTCTCTTCTGCGGGCCGCCCGGACTCGGCAAGACCACGCTCTCGCGCATCCTGGCCAACGAGCTCGGCGTCAACATCCTCACCACCTCGGGTCCGGTGCTCGAAAAGAAGGGCGACCTTGCGGGCAACCTGACCAACCTTGCCGAACGGGAGATTCTCTTCATCGACGAGATCCACCGCCTGAACCGCGTGGTTGAGGAGTCGCTCTACCCTGCGATGGAGGACTTCGCCTTCGATATTTCGATCGGTGAAGGACCGGCCGCCCGCTCCATCCGCCTCACGCTCAAACCCTTTACGCTCGTGGGGGCGACCACGCGTGCGGGAATGCTTACCTCGCCGCTCCACGGGCGGTTCGGCTACATCTGCCGCCTGAGCTACTATACCGCCGACGAACTGCGGCAGATCGTGATGCGCTCCGCCTCGCTCCTCGATGTGCCCTGCGACGGGGAAGCCGCCGCGGAACTCGGCCGGCGCGCCCGCGGAACGCCGCGTATCGCCAACCGGCTGCTCCGGCGCTGCCGGGATGTCGCCGAAGTCAAGGGTGACGGCCGGATAACCATGCCGATTATCAAGCAGACGCTCGACATGCTCGGCGTGGACCCGAATGGCCTTGACGAAATGGACCGCAGCATCCTTTCGGCCATCATCGAGCACTACGGCGGCGGGCCGGTGGGCGTCAATACCATCGCGGTCGTGGTAGGGGAGGAGCCGGACACCATCGAAGAGGTGTACGAGCCCTTTCTCATCCAGACCGGCTTTCTCAAGCGGACATCCCGCGGGCGCGAGGTCACGGCAAAGACCTACCGGTACTTCGGGCTCAAGCCGCCGAGCCGCCTGCCGCTGCAGCAGGACATCTTCGAAAGTCCGGCCAAAGACGGGCCGGCGGAACCTTAACAGCGATTGACGAGAGGACTTCTCTATGAACTGGTCCGAAACTGGGCGATTTCTCATTCTTGCGGGTGTGGTCGTCATCGTCATCGGCGTCGCCTTCGTCTATGCGGATAAGATCCAGCTGCTCTTCCGGCTGCCCGGCGATTTCGAGTTCGGCCGCGGCCGTTTCCGGATCTATCTTCCTGTGGCAACGTCGATCCTCCTGAGCATTCTCCTGACGATCATCCTGAATTTCTTTTCCCGTCGCTGAGCAGGGGGAGCGGGGATCCGGTGAAGAGGCAATCATCCGAAAACTATAAGCGAGTCGGCGCAACGGTCAGCGGACGGGTCCAGGGCGTGGGGTTCCGCTATTTCGTCCGCTTCGAGGCCGCCCGGTTCGGCCTTACCGGCTGGGTCTGCAACCTGCCCGGCGGCAATGTCGAGCTCGAAGCCCAGGGCCCGGAGTCGGCGGTCGATACCTTTTTAGGGGAGATTGCGAAGGGAACGCCGATTTCCCATGTTGTCGACGTGCGGAGCTTTGAGATGCCGCTGGATGGGATTGAAGCTGGATTTGAGATAAGACACTAGCATAGATAAAAATTCAACGCCCTTGGTGGGGGAACCGCCTGC